>VSNJ01000006.1 GCA_009774235.1 Lachnospiraceae bacterium | reverse complement strand
ATATTTGTATTATTCAATAAATAAGATAATAATATAATAAATAATTTATGAAGGGAGCAATTAAATGAGAAACACAAATCCAAAACGCCATATATCATCAATTCCAAAACGCCATATATCATCAATCACAATAAATAATAAAAAACTACCTGCAAAAACCTCATTAAAAATTGATGCCATAACCAATAATATAATAAGAATCCATACTGTACCTTCTAATGGGAATGATAAAGATTTCTCATTTACTTTAGGCGCTGCTTCCAACCCAGATACATGTTCTTCTGGATATTCTAGTGAAAATAATAACGGATTCTCATTTGCCATTGAAAATCCTCCAGAAATATCTGGTATCTTTATGACTTCTTTAGAAAATTCTATTATAACTGCTGCCACAGATTCTCTTATTATAAGAATAAGCAAATCAATGCAAATTAATATATATAACAGAAATGGCAGCCTTGTATGTTCAGACCATGTTCCAGGCAACAGACAGGCTGGACAATTATCAAAAGAAGAAACCATGCAATTAATACAAGAAGGCCACATAGCTGATACTGCAGACAATAATTATAAATACAAAGTTACTAAAAAAATCTTTGGTGATGAGGCTTTTTATGGCTTAGGTGACAAAACAGGTTTTCTTAATAAAAAGGGATATGATTATATAATGTGGAACTCAGACAATCCAGACCCACATGTAGAAAACCCAACTTTCCGTGCACTATATAAATCCATACCATTCTTTATAGTACACCGTAAAGGTTTTACCTATGGAATATTTCTTGATAATACCTATAAGTCATATTTTGACTTTGGATATTCAGATGCGGACAGTTATTCATTTGCTGTAACTAATGGTGAATTAAACTATTACTTTATATATGGACAGAATATTAAAGAAGTTGTACAGCGTTATACCTCACTTACAGGACGTTGCCCACTACCACAATTATGGACTCTTGGATACCACCAGTCACGCTGGAGTTATTCTTCTGAAGAAGAAGTGCTTTCTATTGCAGATAATTTCAATAAATATGATATTCCATGTGACGCTATCCATCTTGATATTGATTATATGGACAACTTCAAAGTTTTCACAAGTAACAAAGACCGTTTTCCAGACTTATGCCATTTAAGCAACAGGTTATACAAATCTGGGATAAAACTTGTAACAATAATTGACCCTGGTGTAAAAGCGGAAGAAGGATACCATATGTATGATGAAGGTATCAAAAATAACAGCTTTGCCAAAACAGAGGATGGCAAAGTATATCACAATGCCGTATGGCCAGGTGATTCTGTTTTCCCTGATTTCACATCCTACAAAACCCGTTTATGGTGGGGAGATAAGACAAAGCTTCTGCTTGACAAAGGCATCTCTGGCATCTGGAATGATATGAATGAACCAGCCAGCTTTAACGGTCCTCTTCCTGATAATATAGTTTTTCCTGGTGATGGAAACAGCCGTCTCCATGCAGAAGTACACAATGTATATGGGCATCTTATGTCCAAAGCAACCTATGATGGTCTTAAAAAGAACAGCCAGAAACGTCCTTTTGTAATAACACGTGCATGTTACAGCGGCTCACAGAAATACACTACTGTGTGGACAGGGGATAACCAGAGTATATGGTCCCATTTAAAACTTGCCATACCACAGCTGCTTAATTTAGGATTGTCAGGCATACCTTTAGCTGGTGTTGATATAGGAGGTTTTGGTTCACATGCTACTTCTGAACTGTTATGCCGCTGGATTGAAGCATGCTGCTTTTCACCTTTATTCAGAAACCACAGTGCCAAAATGACACGCCGCCAGGAACCTTGGACGTTTGACCAGGAAACACTGGATATATACCGCAAATATGTTAAACTTCATTACAAATTCATACCATATTTATACGATTTATGTTATGAGGAAAGCCTTACAGGTATTCCAATACTGCGTCCACTTATTATGGAATATGAAGACGACCCAGAAGTAATTAACTGTAATGACGAATACTTAGTTGGCAGCAGCATACTGGTAGCACCTGTAACAGACCAAGGGGCAGTTGTAAGAAGCATATACCTTCCAAAAGGCATATGGATTGACTACCACAGCGGAAAACGCATAAAAGGCGGCAAATATATACTATATAAAGCCCCTGTTAGTATATGCCCGGTATTTATAAAGGGTGGCAGTATACTGCCAACATATCCTGATATTCCAAATCTCAGCGCTGGCAATACAGATAAACTTATTGTTGAATTCTACCCATCCAATAACAGGGGAGGTACCAACAACTCTTGCTACTATATGCACTACCAGGACAACGGCACTGACTTTAAATACCAGACAGGCGGATATAACCTGTATAAATTCAGCTTTTCTTCAAACCATCCTGGAGGAATTAAAGCTATACTTATAAAGAATGGATATAAAAATAAATATACAAATATATCAGCTGTTATCAAATAAAATTACTTGCATATAACATGGCACTTTATACCAGCAAATATAACTAAATCGTTATTATTACACATGATTTTTATATTTGCTGGTATCCTTTCCCCATTTACATAAGTACCATTAGAAGAGCTATTATCTTCAATATAAAGCTTTCCATTTTCTATATATACCCTTGCATGGCAGCGGCTTATCTGGCTATATGGAAATACCAGTCCACAATCTTCTGAACGGCCAATACTTATATAATCCCCTCCAAATTTATTACATATATCTTCAAACCATATTGTTAATGTCTTTTTATCTTTAGACTTCAATGGCAGGGAAGATGTTTCCACTTTCAAACCATATTTTTTTGTATCAATAAAATTTTTAGTTTCACTATTTTGTATATCTTCTGTCTTAATTATTCCTTCTTCATTTCCACATACAGGCATTACATTATCATATTCTGCCACACAATGTCCTTTATTATTATCCTTATACAATATATCTGGCGTAAATCCCTTTATATATTCATTAACATCCTTAAGCACAAAACCAGAACTAATTATTAAATCATATATTCCATAAATAAACGCTACAGCTGCTTTATCATTATTATCTATATATGTAATAATATCTTCTGTAAGCTTCTTTACATCACTCTGGAAATCACCTTGCCACTCAGGAATACAACATAACTTTACCCTGCTATTTTTCTTATCCCAGTAAATATACTCCAAATCCAGTACATAGAAATTTTCACTTAAAAAAAACTCTTCTCCATTTAACACTGCCTGGACAATATCAATGTACAGCTGCCTTGTTATATTATAATCCAGTTTATTCCCGGTAGTATAATCCTTTATACATTGTAATCCCTGTATTTCATAATACAAAACCAGGTTGTTATCAATATAACGGCACTCCATATCTAAAAGACATTGTATCTTATTATTTTTCAGCATATTCATGGAAAGTGAAGACTTTATATCTGTCTGGGGTTCAATTATTAAATATGCCATTTTACTGTCATGGTATATACGTTTCTCCAATTTTATGCACCTCATTCATTTGAAAAAATTCCTTCCGCCCTGGCCATATATTCTGGATGGACAGCAAGATATCTGTCTTCAATAGCAATTTCCTGCTTATTGTCCATAAAATATTTTACAACAGGTATATCCAGGCGGCACTCTGCTTTTACATCTGATTTAATATATAACTTACTTTGGGATATTTCTCCTGATTTTACTTTAAATATCCACATATTCTCTTGCATGGCTTCCTGCCATTCTTTATTATCCTTGTATTCTTTTCTTCCTTCAGCAACACTTATTACTGCAGTTTGCATATTTCCATACAGCACAGCTCTGTCATGTAAATAATATAACATATAAATCATTGCAAATACCAGAGCTAATATTACAGGTACAATAAACGCTGCCTCAACAACATAACTTCCTTTCATTGCAAAGTTTCTGTGCATCACTGGTTTATCTTTACTAAATAATATATTTTTATACAACATAAAATTCCCCCATTCTGTAGAACTTGTATTTATAAATCTTAACATTAACTACCTATATTTGCATTATTTTATAATGGTAAATAAACTCCTGCAACATAAAAAATAAATGAACTTAATACAAATGGTGCAAGAGGCATACAATAATTACGTGGTTTATGCTTTACAACAACAAGAAACACTGCTGCGAAAAATGCCAATATAAAACTAAACATAATAATAAAAATATTAGCCATAAATCCTAATCCAAAACCTGTAATTGCAAAAAGCAAGGCATCACCAAATCCAAGCTGCCCTCTGCTGGCTACAGATGATATCATAAACAACACACATATAATAACAGCTCCTGCTATATCTGCTGGTGAAATACTTCCCTGCCATATATGGAAACAAAGCAAAAGTAATATATCAGCAATTATAACAGGAAGATATATTTCCTTATATTTTAAATCGGTTATTGTACATATTACTAAACCCGTTCCTAATATTATTAATAAAATACTATTTTCTATAATTAACCACTCCTTAGCACCTGTTCCAAGAACATCCTATGTTCTTTTTGAGACGTACCATACAGCCTCTTTACAACAATTCCACACGTCTTTCTCTGTTTAAGACACATCATATTAATCCAGTAAATATTTTGTCCCACATTTACTACATGCAGGAAGGTCTCCAATTTCTGATTTTTTTACACGGCGTATATCCCTTTTAAGCCCTGGACAGCTTTTAACAATATGGTACCTGTCACCATAAGTTGTTATATAAACATTTGAAATATCCTCTGCTTCAATATCCCTGCAGCATTTTTCACAAGACTTATATTTCCCACCTGATGAATTACGCCTAGATTGAATACTTTTTCCTTGTACCCCTTGCACACTTAATTTTAAATATGTACATCCCTTGTCACAATGATATACCTTTCCACTTTTAGCAATGTATACAAAATCTTCTGATACTTCCCCGTTATTACTTCCCATACTAACTCCAGAATAATTATTTATAACAACTTGCTGGTATAAATCCAGTGTAAAAAAATCCGAAGCAAGGAAAGGTACCCTCATATTGTATGAAACATAACATACAGGAAGATGTTGGTCTTCATTATACCTTACAATAACTTTTTCATCCATATATGTTGTTACTGCTCCCGTCTTAGTGCCAAAAACCGCATATTCCCTTGCACAGCCAGCCAGCCTGTCTTCAATATAATTTACCCTATA
Source organism: Lachnospiraceae bacterium (assembly GCA_009774235.1). Taxonomy (GTDB): domain Bacteria; phylum Bacillota; class Clostridia; order Lachnospirales; family Lachnospiraceae; genus Butyribacter. The sequence goes on along the minus strand of VSNJ01000006.1, from coordinate 54,295 downwards.
TATACATTGTAAAATATAAAATAAAGAAAATAATGCAAGAAAAAATATTGGAACACAAAATGAAGCTTCTGCTGTTATTGAACCCTTGTTTTTTAATAAAAATACACTGGAATGTCCTTTATGAAAAATATTTAAATATGTATTTAAAAAGTTATGCCGGGGAGCATTTCTGGTATTTTGTGAGATTTTGTTACTTTTTGTTATCTTGTTTCTATCATAAAGGACATACCAATATATTTTTATATCCATATACACCTCCATATATAATTATTATGTTTTATTTCCATAAATCCTTAACATAGCCATAACCCACTGTTATACATCTTTCGGACTGATTTGTTTTTATTTTACTAAAAAGTCCTGTTTTAATATAAGAATATGCATATGGTATATTATAATTAATATTACACAAAGCAGCACAAATACATTCCCTGAATTCAAATGTCTGGTTGACCCTTTTCCTTAAATCAAACTGTATAATATCAATTATCCTGTTTTTTAATTTCTGCTTTGGCACAAGAATTTGTAATAATAAAAGATACTGCTTATAAGAAATACTAGAAGATATATTTCCTTCATCAGCTTTCTTATAACTTTTTCCTTTTCTTTTAAAAAAACTATATGATACAGAACATATTTCCTCATATTTCATTTTAAAATCTGCTGGACTTTTTATAAGTGGTACTTTTTTACCTGCCAGAAGTGCAGTTACATCAATACATGCTTCCTCAAATGCAAGTATTGTAAGAATTAGCCATTGTGTAGCTGTAATAAGAGGTGCAATACCAGTAAAACCAACTATTGCAGTAGCTGTAGCAAGGCTTTTAGACTGGAACAACGTATTAGTACTTACATAAGCCATATTAACCAATGTACGTATAATAAGCAGCTGCCTTACAACATATGCAAGATTTTCTTTCTCTGTTTCTTTACCTGCAACCAGATATTCAAGTCCATAATGCACTGTTTTATAATCACTATCAACATATGATGCCAGAACCTTATCTGCATAATATATATATTCCAGTTTATCTGCACTGCTTTCTGAACTTGCCTGTTCCATAAGTTTATCCTGGTTTAATTCCTGGCTATCATCACCTTCAAGTAATGATTTTAAAAATTTGGCAGCAGAAGAATTATCATCATCATTTTCTTTAGAATTAAATCCTTCTCCGGCTGCCTCTATTTTTGTCTCACTTACTTTTGAAACATCACAGACAAGGGATAACATTCCATTATTAATAATGTTTTTCAATGCTTTAAGGGGATTTCCGCCTGCAGAATCACTCTTTAATTTTTCATCAATCTCTTTTTCTGATGGCTTGTCCTTATTTTCTCCATTTATATAACCATTAATATTTCCATCTCCACTATTATCTGTATCATAAGCACCATCTTCATATTTTATTGCCTCATCCAAAGTACCATTCATAGAAAAACTGCTGTCTCTATCTTGGTTTACATACTCCTTTACATTATCCACAACAGAGGTAATAATATAATCTGATATTTGTCCCAGAAATACTTTATCTTCATCAAGCGTATAATAGATGTCTGCTTCACATGAAATATCCTTTAACCTGTATAAATTTGAATATGTTTTTAAACTATCTTCAGGTTTAAATTCCAAGTTCTTATTAATAATTTCTAACAGGCTATACTCAAAATCTGATATTCCAATTCCATTATATCCTCCATATGCAAATAAACCATATTCATCATATAACTCTTTGTTATAATCTCCAAATATCATTTCAATAGCTGGACTAGATGCCATAGTTACATACGCCTCAGATGTAATAACCCTTACATTTTCTATAAATGCAGTAACTAAAGAAAGCATTAAAACAAAAATAAATGTTAAAAATACAGTTATACTTCCCTTTTTGATATATCTGCCCCTTTCTTATAAAATCCTGTAAGTTACAAAAGTTTTGTACTGTTATTTAATATCAAGTTTTTTATTGATTGTACTACTATCTTTAGATATATTAGAAACTGCACTTTTTACTATTTCCTGGATTTTATCCCTGAATATAACTATAAGCATAATAAGAACAACTAATATAAGAATTATTTCAATAATACCAACGCCTTCTTCTTCATTCCAAAAAGCTTTTAACTGATTAACCAAAAAATCCCCTCCTTCCTGGTATTATACTGGTACACCCGTATTTATATCAAATAATATTTTGATTTAATCCATATTTGTAAAAAATTCCATATTTACTAATGTACCAATGTCCTACATACTCTGGAAAGCAGCAAATATTATTATTGCAAATACCTCTGCCATCATAATTACCATAGGCATTAATAATTTAGTCCCTGCCTGTTCCCCAAGTATCTTTGCATTTTCACGCCTTTCTTTCAATACATCCATAGCTTCATATTCAAGTATTTTTAAAAGATCTGCTGAACCTTTCTTTAAATTTTGTACAAGTAAAGTACTAAACTTCATATATTTTAAAAGTCCCATCCTCCTTCCAAAAAGTTCATATGCTTTTGCTTCATTCATGCCATTATCAAGCTGTCTTTCTGTCAAAAGCATTTCTTCATATAAATAATGTTTTTTACTTCCATTCTGACATTCTCTTTTATATTCCTCTGTCATCCTGTGCCATGCACCTTTACAATTAAGCCCTGCACCAATTAAAAGTACAAATTTTTCAACAAATCCAGGATAATCAATGCGTAGCTCCTGTTCTCTCTGTTTTATCTTTTCTTTTATCCTGCTGTCTATAATTAATGGTATTATTACAATAATGGTTATTCCAAAAGCAATAATATTAACAATATAATTTTTTTCTGGAACATTATATTTTACCTTCCTGCCATCAACTTCTGATGGCAGCTGTAAATAATCCTTACTTGCTGTTAAATCTGAAAGCCCATAAAACATATTGTTCCATTTATCCCAAAGCTTTTCGGCAAAACTTTTATCTACAGGCAAAACAGTAAATTCAAGCGGCATGTCTTTTTTAAATTCAAAATACGAAAATATTGCTGTTATCTGCACTACTTCTGGTTCTTCCACTTGTGAACGGTCAAGTGTCCCATCACTGCTAACTATATCCCTGGTATCACATTCCCATGATATTTCAACTGCACTGCCTGGTATATAAGAAATAAGGTTTAAACTTTCACTGACCTCCTCTGGTGATTTATTTGTACCAAGATAATTATTTCTAGTATATTGCATTGCTTCTTTAAATTTAGTCTCAAGCTCTTTTTCACTATATTTTTTTGCAGGTATATGGACTAACACATTTCTTTTATCACCATCAATAGAAACATCAATTTCTGCTTCTTTATTACTTCCCTCTGGTTTATCACGTTCTATATAATAATTGTTCTGTATTATATTATTGTCTTCTTGTAATATTGTAAATAATATAAGAAATGCAATTACACACAATATAATAAGTATAATTATTGAATACAACCTGCAGAAATATAGCTTTTCTAAACTTTTAATGTCAAGCTCTATATATAATTTCTTCATATTTTCAATCCAGCTACTTTTTGCTGTTATATGTAACTTATCTTTTGAAAACCTGAATATACTATATGCCGCAGGATAAAAATTTTTTATAAATTTATTTTCATGTTCTGGTATAAAATGATTATCAAAAACAGGGTTTTTTAATTTTATACATATAAAAATAATTATAAATAACAGCAAAATAATACAACAGCTTAATACCATTATTTTAAACAGTTATGTCACCTATCCTTTCACTCCATTTATATGCAGCAACATATATTATAAGCAATACTGTCATTATTGGTCTTCCTGCTGGCGCATAAAGGCAGTCAAGAAACCCTGGTGAACTTATCCAGAAATATATTATTATTGCTAATGGCATCAAAGCCATAATTCTGCCTTCCATTCTTTTTCCTGATACCATTGTCCTAATTTCACGGCTGGTCTCTATTTTATTACTGATTTTATCTGCAGATGACCTCGCAATATCAATAAGGTTTCCACCTGTGCGCTTTGCTGTCTGGAATACCTCTGCAAAATTATTAATATCTTCCACTTCACAACGTCTGGCAAATTCCATAAGTACATTTTCAAGCGGCTGGTTAAGCATAAGTTTTGAATTTATTATATCTAATTCCTTAACCATTACAGAATTATTGCCATATAACAATAATAAATCCATTTTTGCCTCTTTAAAAGAATTTTCAACTGAATAACCTGCATTTAACGCAGATGAAATACCTGTCATTACTTCCCTGAACTCTAAATCCATCTGCCATCTCCATTCTTCAATACGCCTTTTTTCATAAGTTTTAATATTAATAATTCCATAAATTAAAGCCAAAATAAATGATAAAACAAATGACTTATAAAACAAAAAAAATAATATAAATGATTTAACAGAACCAATAATTACTGGTTTTATAAGACTGCTTTTTTTACTATATCTATCTGGTATTTTCTTCAAAATAACTCCTCTTTATAATAGGACTCTATATATTATTATTACCTAAAAGCCCAGCATGTACAAGTTTACCAGTATATAAAAGTTTATTGCCTGTAGCCTGCAGCTCTCCTTTTATCCTGCCTTGCACATCAACACCAGTTTCAACAAACTTATATAATGGCTGTACTGTTATCTCCCCATCCTGTACTCCCGTCACCTCTGCTACTTCAAGTACCTTGCGTGACTTATCCCTAAGCCTTCCAAGCTGTACCACTATATCTATTGCAGAAGCAATCTGGTTCCTGACGGCCAGAAGAGGAATATCCATTCCCATAAGTACAAGAGTTTCAAGCCTGTGCAGCATATCTAATGTATTGTTTGCATGGCCTGTGCTAAGGCTTCCGTCATGCCCTGTATTCATTACACTTAACAATTCACATGCTGCTGCATCCCTCACCTCTCCCAAAATAATCCGGGTTGGACGCATGCGCAACGCTGATTTAAGCAAATCACGTATAGTAATTGCATTTTTGCCTTCAACATTGGCATTTCTCACTTCAAGCCTTACAAGGTTTGGTACACCATGTATTTGTAATTCTGCAGAATCTTCTATTGTGATTATCCTCTCATCCTGAGGTATATAATTAGATAATACATTAAGAAATGTAGTCTTACCACTGCCTGTACCACCACTTATAAAAATATTATACTTTGCAATAACTAATGTTTTAAGGAAATCCGCAACCTCTTTATTAATAGAGCCTGTTTCAAGCAGGTTATCCATAGTCATAGGATTTTTAGGGAATTTCCTTATTGTTACAACTGGTCCGTCCAGTGACACTGGCGGCAGGACTATATTTACCCTTGAACCATCCAGAAGCCTTACATCAACAATAGGACTAGCTTCATTTACCATTCTGTTTACTTTTGCAACTATCTGCTGTATTACGTCTTCAAGCTTCTGCAGGCTTACAAAATGTCCAGGATATTCTGTTATCTTTCCATCCCTTTCAATAAAGATATGTTCTGGACCATTTACCATTATTTCTGTAATATCAGGATTATCAACTATATCTTGTAATACATCAAGACCTTTTATTGAATTATATACACTTTTCACAAGATACTGTTTCTCATCCGCCGTAATATATATATTATAGGCTTCCCTGAAAACATTTCTTTCAATTACCTCATATATCTCTTCATCAGATGTATAATTTTGCTGGGCTATATCATTTATCAACTGTTCCTGGAGCTTTTTCTTAAGTTTATCCAGTTCATAACTATTAATCTGGTATCCACCTCTCTTTCATTTTTACATGTTTAATATTATTTATGGTTTTCTCCATTCCACTGCGTATAAGAACCCTTTCAAAAGAATGTTGTTTATTTGCCTGTATAATTCCAGAAGGTTCTGGAACTATTAATACATCACAAAGAGAAAGCAGTTTTAATGATGCCTCACTAATATACCCTATATCAAAAACAACTTTGTCATACACTGCTTCCCTGCCCAGCACATCAGTAAAATATTCCATATCATCTGGTGTAATACTATATAAATCCCTGTAATCTTCGACAGGAAGAATATAATTATACCCATTTTTATGATGGTTAGTTATAGCCTCCAGTTTAAAAGCAAGTTTATCCTTTTTCTGTTTTATATAATATACCGCCTCCGACATTCCACAAATATATTCACGTTTGCTTTCCACATCTTTTTCAAATTCTGCAAAACTGTCAAATATTTCAAGATTAATATACAATATATTATTATTGCCAGACATTTCTGCACACATGTTCCTTGCATATGTACTAGCTCCTGCACCTCCAAATGGTGAAAATACTGCAATTAATTCCGCCTGTTTAGAAGAATACATATGGGACGCCCCTGTTATCTGGTCATCATCTGCCGCCTGTGCAAATATTTCTTTTATTATATGTTCTGCGGACTGGTACTTAAATATAACAGGATATCCTTGCTGTCCTGTGTATGTCCCATCAGACAGGACTATAACCTTTTTAATATTTTTTATATCCACCAATTCACATGCCATATTGGCATTAACCAGCAGTATATCTATTTTACTGTTCTTTACAAAATCCTTAATACTGCTTATACCTGTAAACACTATAAAATCGATAAACATATTTTTATGGTGGCTTATATAATCAGAAAATTTGCTAGAATACATTTCATCTTCTAAAACAGCCAGCAACATCTTTTTCAATCCTTCATCCTCACTCCTTTCCTGCAAATAACAATATTATAAAATACGCTGCTGCCATTATAGGTGCAAGGCAGATAGTAAACCCGTTGCCATCACGTTCCCTCTGGTAATATTTTCCTTGTGCAGTCCTTATATGCAGAAGATAATAAATAAAAGCCCTGACTCTTGTTATTAATGCCCTTTTTCTTATTAACTCCACTAAAGAAACTACACCTGCCATAACCAGAAACAACAACGTCACTTTTCCAAGGAAAGCAAGTCCATAAATACCCCCTATTACAGACAGAAGTTTTATATCACCTGCACCAATACCTCCTGTCATAAAAAGAGGAAAACCAGCAATAATAGTAACCATTATACAAAATATTGTATTTGCAACACCATAAACACCACTTTGCAGGATATTAATACAAATACCTGCTGCCCATCCCGCCAGAATAACAGAATTCCTTATTTTATAGTTCTGAAGGTCACTTACCGCTGTGCATATAAATACATTTAACATAATAAATTCTCTCATGTACATGCCTCCTTGCCAAAGCGTGGAAACAATATAACACCATTATCTGGTTTTGTCAAACAAATGTATATTTATACACTTTGTATATTTTTCTATTACATCATTGTTAAAATCCACTGGAAAAGATATAAAAAACATACACCGCTTATCCCTAAAATTGCTGAAATTACCAAACTGGTTTCGTTAATATTTACATGTAAATTTTTGCCTGATATAAATATTAAATAATTGCAGACACTAATAAAAATAATACCTGACAGCACTCTTACAACCATATTGCCCAGTACATCATATGGATTAAAATTAAAGATTTTAGAAACCAGGAAAAAAACAATTAAAAATGCCACTATGTACACTATAAACATACCTCTTTGCCACCTTTCACCATGCTATCTTCATTAATTTAACTTATTACATTTGTATTAAGCATGTCTGCAAAAAATTCATATATGACTGCATATTTCTTCCAACGCTGTCTATAATTATATGTAAGAACCCTTTTAATCTTAATTATTTTATTTGAAAGGACTATTATGAATTTTATGAAAACAAAGAAAAGAAACCCTCCCAAAAAAGAGGATTTCTTAAAAAAGGCTTTGCTTGAGGCACAGAAAAACTTTGAAGATGCATATACTGGTCTACAGAATGTAAATGACCCAGACCTTATAGACAGTTATATATATGCAATAAATGCTGCTACCCTAAGATACAAAGTATTGTTACATGAAGTTAAAAATATTAGTGGTGATAACAGTTCTGCAAACCACAGGAAAGAGGCATAGGCTAATTTCTATACAGCCTTTTAAATATATTTCTATATACTAAACTTTTCATTTAATATTGTCCCAGTAATAATAAAAAACTATAAATTATTTATTACTGGACAAGGATTTAAGCCTTTATACAAAACATAAAACCTAAGCTGGTCTAATTATTTTTTTGTTATCTTTATAATTTACATACAACACATATATACAGTTTTAAGGCAAAAATCTGTAAAGCCAGATACCTGTTTGAACACCCTTTAGGGTGTTTGAAAATCAAGAAATATATAAATTTATTGATTCTGGCAATTCCAAAATTTTACCACACAAAAGCCATATTGCAAACATGGCTTTGCCGCATTCTGCCTGGATGGGATGCACAGTGGTGTCCAAAACAACTTCTTTTTGGTAAAACATTTGCTATGTTTAGACGTAGAAATTATGTTATAAGGAAAAATAAAGACATGACACGCAGTAAATATATAAAAAGGGAGATTAAACATGAAAAATAAACATGAAAAAACTGTACCAGACTCTATAATAGAACAGGTACACCAAATCAGGCCAGAACATCTTAATGGTGCTGGAAGGTTGTTTGGCGGAAAATTAATGGAATGGATTGACGAAATAGCTGGACTTGTATGTATAAGACATTCACAAAAGAATGTTGTAACTGCATCTGTTGATAACTTGAGATTTATCCGTGGTGCATACCAGAACGAACTTGTGGTACTTATCGGTAAACTGACATTTGCAGGTAAAACTTCTATGGAAGTAAGAGTTGATACTTATGTTGAAAGCCTGAATGGTATAAGAAAACCTATAAACAGGGCGTACTTAACGCTTGTAGCAGTTAATTCTGATGGAAAACCTGTGGAAATCCCCAAACTTGTTATTAAAACAGAACAAGAAAAAGCAGAATGGGACGCAGGCATAAAAAGACGTGAAATAAGACAACAGCGGAGACAAGAAGGATTTTAGACAACATAACAGGGTATACATGAAAATTAGAAACCTATAAATTATCTGGCCGGATAATGGCATCATTCCCCAATAAATCTATAAACTTATGATAGATTATAAATCATAGAATTTCTTGCCTGCCATACCATATTAAGCCAGAAAAAAGAATTTTTCTATAAGTTTGTTGATTAAATTACGTTCAGCTATTCTTGCATAACCTGTAATTTGTTCTCTAAACTATTCAATATAAAATAACTGTATACCCTTTACTTGTCTGGAAATTCCTCTTTCTGTTTTTTCAACTACATTATCTGGTTGTTGGTTTCTGCATAATATTCCAATACAACAGTATATATACAGTTATCAATATACATATATTAAATATATAAGGTATAAAACTAATTATTATTTAATTAAACAAATTTATTATTAAAAACCATGCTGCACCGTTCTTGTATACTATATACAGAAAAGTACCATTCTTCTAATGGAATCCAGCGGTCACGGAATACAGAGACGGCCTCTGTGCCATTACGGCGTCTGATGCGGCGTATCTGTTCTTCTGAATCAATATCCAGAAATACCCTTAAATCATAAAAATCCCATAAAACAGGGTGGCAACTGTAAGAACCTTCTATAATGGCCAAGGATGCAGGTTCAATTTTAATTTCTCCAGTTAACTCCATACTTTTACAATCAAATGGCTGGTATGCAAATGCCTGTCCCTGGCTAAGAGGAATAAGAACCTCTTTCCTCACCCTTTCATAATCCACATTGCCTCCTGGCTCATCTAAGCGTTCTTTTGTGCGTTGTCCTGGCTGTAAGAAAAAATGGTCCATATGTATAACATTACAACCTGTTTCTTTTTGTATCATACCAGCAAGTGTTGTTTTTCCTGCTGCACATCTTCCATCCACTGCAATAACTAGATTTTCTTTATTAAAACTATTAATTTGCTTCATAATAACTGAAAATATATTCTCCATATTCCGCCCCATTCCTGTACATTCTCCATTTGGAACTAAATTATTTCTAACTTTACATATTCTGCATTTCTGTCTTTCTTCTAGTAAACTGTACCAGACCCGTACGGTTTAATGCAACCATAACAGCAGGAACCAGAACCAGCTGCAGTATAATACCAGGAATTGCATTTAGAAAAGCCCCTGCCATAAACATCTGTAATGTAAATCCACCATTACCAGTTCCAAGTAAAAACATCTGGACAACAGCCCATACAAGACGCCCTGCAACCATTGCACCAGCCATGCTGCGGTACAATGAAATAACACACTGCCAGCGTGAACGTGAGTAAAACAATCCAACTGCCATTCCATATGTAGCAAGTTCAAATGCCATAGCAATCCCTGTAGGAAATAATAATGGCATTCCAAACATTACATAACGGAGAAATGGCAATATAAAGCCAACAACAAGCCCATATTGCCAGCCACAAATAAGCCCGCATAAAATAACGGGAATATGCATTGGAAGAAGCATCTTTCCAATCTGTGGAATCTGTCCTGTAAAAAATGGAAGCACTATACCTATAGCCATAAACATTGCCGCCAGTGTTAAATTTAAAATATTCTTTTTAGTATTCATTATAACCCTCCTTGTTCTTTACAAAAATAAACCTCAAAAACAGCCAGACCCTGTTACCAGTCCAGCTGTTAATTATTTTTATATTTTTATTTACAACTTCACTTTTGTGCGTTTCCAGTTTAACACAATCCATTAAAAAAAACAATAAAATAAACATATTAAGCAGGATATCCGCATAAAAGCTAAGAAGATATCCGCAATCTGCACTGGCTGCAAGCAGGCATTGGCTAATTGCCCAGTAACAAACCAGCCTAATTGCCGCTTTGCTTAGCCTGGACTCCTGCCAGACTAAGCAAACCCTGGTAAACCAGACCCACCACTTAAAAAGCGTGTATTTTAAAGGACCGGCTTAATAAGGTTAAAAGCTATCTTACAATCTTAATTCCGGCGCAACCTTTCAAACACATCAAACACATTAAGCCTTCCATTGCCCCACAGCCTGTTAGGCTCTGTAACTCCATTAGAGTCTGCCCCACGTATCAAATATTTCTGTATAGTTACTGTATCCATTCCTGGGGCATTACCACGTACATTCCCCCATTCCATTATAAGTGCTGCTGCTCCAGCTGTAATTGCAGCTGCTATACTTGAACCACTTTTATAGTCATACATTGCTGTAAGGTTTCTCTCCTCCTCCGTTGACGGATATACATTCCCACGTCTTGGCAATGGCCCATACACCCCAACACCTGGTGCTGCAAAATCAGGTTTTATATTGCCATTACGTGTAAACCCCCTGCTAGAATCTATAGATATACTATCATTTGACGAATTATAATATGCCGTTGATATAATACCTGGATTATTGCTTGGGTCACACAAAGTTATATCAGGGTCAGCTCTTAGAAAATAAGTTGTCTGTGGCAGGAAATTCCTTATAGGAAGCCACATATCAAAAAATGCACTTCCATTGGTCTCATTAAACACACGTATTTTCCAAATCCCTTCAGACGGTGCCTGGAAACGCATCTGTATATATTCATCACCACTTTCATATGCAAGAAGGTTATATTCTATATATACAACTGTAGGTTCTAGTATAAAATCCACTGTTTCTTTCGAGCCAATCCTTGGAACAGTCCGCCCACTATACTCACCACTTGGAGACATTATTCCAACTGAAACAAGCTGTGGTGCATCACTCCACAAATCCAGTGTAAAACCATTCTGGCTTCCAACACGTATTTCCACCTCTGTTTCCCCACCTGGAGCCAGTATTTCACTTCTGTAGTGCCTGCTTGTATTAGCTTCATTGCCACATGGCGTAACTATTCCTACACCTCTGTAATCACCAATTTCACGCAGCATATTGCCAAGTACCCCGCCATTTGTATGGCTTCCATTACTTGTTCCCATACTTAAGCATAAAATAAAAGGCATCCCTAACTCAAGAGCCTTTGTTCCCAGATAAGCTACAGCAGTCATAATATCGGTTTCTGAATATACTGGCTCATCTGTATCAATCTGGTAATACTGTTTAAGTGTATTTTTTGCTTCTTTACATTTTACTACACATATTGTTGCAAGTGGTGCTGCCCCTGAAAATCCCTTTTCTTCTATGTAAGTTCCGCAGGCAACCCCTGCAACAAATGTACCATGCCCGTCTAAATCCCTGCTTGGTACTATTTCCCATGGATTTGAAGATGTTATTGCCTCATTTATCTCTTCGTTAGTATATTCCACACCATACATAAATCCTTCTGGTATCCTGCCATATTCTAAATTGCCACAGTTATTCCCTCCTGCACAAGGATTAACTGACTGGTCCCATATAGAGTAAATCCTGCTATTGCCAGCAGAATCTAAAAAAGCGGGGAGTGTGTAATCTATCCCCGCTGGTGTACGATTTAAACTTATGTATTATTTACCCTGTCCATAATATGCATTAGCACCATGTTTACGATAATAATGCTTATCCTGGAGTTCCTGTGGCGCTGGCTGTATACGTGGGTTAATAGTTTCTGCCCTGTATGCCATCTTTGCCACTTCTTCAAGAACTACTGAATTGTGTACTGCTTCATGTGCATCTTTGCCCCATGCAAAAGGTCCATGGTTTTTACATAAAACTGCTGGCACTGCTACAGGGTCTAAGTTCATTTTGTTAAACTCATTCACAATAAGGATACCTGTATTTGCTTCATATGCTTCTTCAATCTCATCCTTATTAAGACATCTTAAACATGGTACCTCACCATAGATATAATCCGCATGTGTAGTTCCATAACATGGTATTCCTCTTCCTGCCTGTGCCCAGCTTGTAGCATATGAGGAATGTGTATGCACAACGCCTCCTATATCAGCAAATGCTTTATACAATTCCACATGTGTTGCTGTATCAGATGAAGGATTGTACTTGCCCTCAACCTTTTCTCCAGCAAGGTTTACAAGTACCATATCATCAGGTGTAAGCTTGTCATACTCTACACCACTTGGCTTAATAGCGAAAATACCGCTTTCCCTGTCAATTTCACTTACATTGCCCCATGTAAAAGTGACAAGACCATACTTAGGCAGAAGCATATTTGCCTCATAAACTCTTTTCTTTAACTCTTCTAACATAATTCCATAACCCTCCTCAATTACAAATTATAATAATAATAGTTTATATCAATTACCAGCCTTTGTAAAGATATTTATCTCCTTTCTTCCTGTCAGTATATAAATAATAAAACGTGCTGGTTTATTACAATTTTTATATGCCCTGCCTGATGCTTTTTTAATAAAACGTGCAACCGCCTCTTCTTCATCACTATTTATATTTTTATTTGAAAATACAGCACACTGCAATACATCATATGCAATTCCAGATTCCTTGCCTTCCATTATACCTGCTATCTTTTCTGCATAACTGGCATCATCAAGCTTTAAAATATCCCTTAACCCACAAAACGCAAGATAATTATTAAATATGGCAAAATAAATTATAACCCTGCTGCCTGGTGTTTCCACAATGCCTGCCTTTCTTAAAAGCAGCATAAACCTTATCCTTATATATATAAATGGTATAAGTAAAATTAATAAAACAGACAATATTAAGAATATTTCCTTTTTTAAATATATTGGTTCTTTATTGTTTCCAGCCAGCTTACTTTCATCCAATTTGCCAGATTCCTCTTTTATACTGGTTACATCTTCTGTAACTTCCTGTTCTTCTTCCTCTTCTGTAACTTCCTCCTCATTATTATCCGGTTCTGTTTCACTATTATCATCTATATCTTGTGGAACACTGCTAGGGACAGATACAACATTTTCATTTATATTTATATTATCTTCTTCTTCCATAACTGGATTTGTCATATCAAATGGAATCCAGCCAAATCCCTCTTTATAAACCTCCGTCCATGCATGTGCATTATAATCCTCTACATATGAAACATATTTTTCATTGCCAGATTTATCATGCTCAAGCCTGAATTCATATGGCCTGATAAAATATCCTGAAACATATCTTGCTGGTATACCCTTTAACCTTAATAATAATGTACCTGCTGTTGCATAATGCTCACAATAGCCTTTCTTCTGTTTAAACAGAAAATACTCAATGTAATCCTGGCCTTGTGGCACAGGTTTAAGTTTCTGGCTGTACTTTGTATTATAACATATTATGTCTTTAATATACATACACATAGCACCTGCATTATTGCCTGACACAATATTACTTGCATATTTTCTAAGCTTTTTAAGCTCTTTAGGGACTTTAAGGTAATTTTTATATACAAATAAAGTATATTCTTTTATATCCTCTATACCATAATACTCCCTTAGAGTACTATCTGTTGATAACATACTACTAACACGCCAGTTCTGCATATTATAACAATTATACTGGTATCCATCTGTTCCTTTTGTACTATAAATATAAGGAGTAAATAATTCTTTTTTTCTAAAACTCCATTCTTCAGTGATATTCATATTAAAGTTATCTATATCATCTGTCCAGTCACTTTTTGCATTAATACATGCCTCAAGTGAACCATAAGCCTGCTCCCCTATATTAGTTTCAGATACAGGCGGGGTAACATCACCAAAAGGTTTCCATCTTCCATTTTCATATATATCTGCTGAAAAAGCTTTTATATAAATATTATTAGATGGCTTCTTATTAGTTTCTATACGGAATATAGCCTGTCCAGTCTGGTCTGGCGGACTATTATCAAGATACCCGCTGTCTTCTTTTCCTAATGGCTTAACCAGCTTTTCCACAAAATCTGCAGCTTCCTTTTCCATTTCATGTTGTTTCTTTAAAAACTTTTTTGAATGTACAAAAACCTTGCCCTTTGTATTCCTGCCTGCCCCAGAAGCAACAGTTATACATACAGCCATTATAACTGTAAATACAATATATCTTATCCACATCTGCCCTGTTTCAGGCTTTTTCTGCCAAAAATGCCTTTTCCCGCCACATACATCAAGACTGGAGCTAAACAAAAGCCCTGATATTCCATATACAAAGAAACTGGCAGCTTTTACAGATGGAGCTTTTCCATGCATCATCTCCATTCCAATAATAAGCACAACAGGAAATAACAGCAGGAAACTCCATTTAAGCCTGAACAATGCCATTGATGCTATCATAATTATTAAAATAATAAGAAGAACCATTGCAAGTTTTTCATTTATTTGCAGACCTGCCACTGTTATACTGCCTCTTATATCGTCAACACTAGTTTCACCAATTTTTTCATAAATATAATATTGTCTTTTAATATATTTATACAATATTTCAAATTCACTTTCAATAAGGCGGCATTTCCTTACAACAATCACTGCAATCCATAAATTAAAAATAAACAGTCCTGTATTACACCATATATTGTTACCTGTCCACAATACACACATAATAAAACTAAATACAATATTTATTATAAATATTGTATTATAATCACCTGGATAACTGTATGCATCACAAAAAGATAAATACAGTCCAAATACTGTAAAAGCCAGAAATATTGTATTAAAAAAAATACGTGCACATATATTTATATATATATCCTTTTGTGGCATAATCCCACCTCTTATTTATAACTGTATTTCTACTGATGAAAGTGACTCTTTTAAACTCTTATAATTATATTGTACTATTTTACTGTTATTTACAAACAATTCAAAATTTGTATTAAATGCCAGGTAAGTGTCAGATTCTTGTCCATGATATTTGTCTTTATAGACATTCCTGATTAAATTTATATCTGTATCATTATTATTCTTTGCCTGTATTATAATGGTACAACCCTGCATAGCTTTATATAAATCCTTCTCTTGCTCCACAAGATACCTTATAATATCACCTTTTTCTCTATCATACCAGCAAATATAATGGGGACACGCATTAAAAACCAGGCTTGAAGATATTGATAAAACTGCCTGTATAAAAGATGTTTTCTTATTTGTGCCTTCTATATTTCCCTCACAAATAAAAAAAACTGGAATACATAAAACACCATTATATCTCTGTCTTGTCATAAGTTCACCAGATTTAGCAGATAATTTCCAATGTATATTTTTAAAACTGTCACCTGGTATATATTGCCTTGTCCCACTGCTTTCCCCAATGTCTGGTTCTATAAAATTATCCTGTAGTGCTTCCTCCTCATGGACATCACCGTATAAACTATTTTCTTTATAAACTGGAACTTCATAGAGTTCTGGCATAACCACTACTGACTGTTTATATTTATTATATTTAAGCACTGGCAGTTTTAATATTCCAAGATAGTCACATGACCATATTCTTTTAATACTAAATTCAATATTCCCTGGTTTTTTTGCTAAATAATAGCATTTTAATACTATAGAACTATGTCCGCCTGCACTGCCATAAAATTTCGTTACTTCTTTCCTGCCTGAATATGAATTAATGCTTTTTATCCTGGTTTCAATTCTTCCAGTTGGAAGCAGCCACCTGTTATTTATTATTATTTCAACAGGTATTTTTCTTCCTGCCTGTACAACATCCTGTGGAAGATTGATAAATATTTCCATACTACATATATTTATAATATTTAATAAAGCAAGTGGTATAATTATAACCAGGCTGCCATAAAAAATATTTAAAAATGCCTCATTTCTGTATATAAGGGCAATATAAATGCTTGCAGCCACCAAAATAATATACACTGCTAAACGCTTCATTAATAAAACTCTTCCTCCCTTCAGACAGTCCTCTTAACAGCTTTAGGCTTCCTGACTTTTACCTTTATCTGCCCAAGTGCATCTTCTGCACCTAAATGTGACATACGTGCTTTTGCCGCAAGTATTATACGGTGTGCTGCAACAGCTTCAAAAACTCCTTCTACATCATCAGGTATTACATAGTCCCTTCCTTTGAGAAAAGCAGCTGCTTTAGACATATTTACAAGGGCAATAGTACCTCTTGGGCTTAACCCAAGTTCTATTAAAGGATGTTCCCTTGTTTCCCTTACAAGAAGGCAAATGTACTTATACACATCATCACTTATAAATACATCATTAACGGTTTTTTGTATTTTCACCAGTTCTTCACCATTAATAACAGCTTCAACAAGGTTAAGGATATCATTGCTTTTTCCTTTTGCTATTGCAATTTCATCTTCTAGTGACGGATAACCAACTGACAAGCATACCATAAACCTGTCAAGCTGCGATTCTGGCAAAAGCTGTGTGCCTATACTTCCTGCTGGGTTTTGCGTAGCTATTACTATAAATGGATGTGGCACTTCCCTTGTCACCCCATCTACAGTTACACTCCCCTCTTCCATAACTTCAAGCAGGGCAGACTGCGTTTTAGGAGATGTACGGTTTATCTCATCAGCAAGAAAAAGATTGCACATAACTGTCCCTGGCTGGTAATAAAACTGCCCGCTATCTTTATTATACATAGTAAATCCAAGTATATCTGATGGCAGCACATCAGGTGTAAATTGTGTACGTTTATTTTCCAGGTTCATTGCTTTTGCAAATGCTATCGCAAGTGTAGTCTTTCCAACTCCAGGGATATCATCAACCAGTATATGCCCTCCTGCCAGTATTGCTGTCATAGCCAGCATTACACATCTATCTTTTCCAATAACTGCTTTTTTCACTTCTTTTATAATATCTGTTGCTTCCTGGTAATATTCCATATTCTTTATTACGTCCTTCCCTTGCCAGGGCGTGCCTGGTACACATTAAACCACCACAGTATACCTACAGATAGTGTAATATTATCCCACACCATCCCCCGTATCAACAAACCCTACCATAACACCGCTGCCATACAGGCTTAAGGCAGGCTGCCTCTGTACCTTTAAAATGCCAGCAGATTCAAGAACCTGTGATGAGGACATAAGCCCATAACAATTTGGTACTATAAATGCACCATTATTTATCCCGCTTTGTACTTCTTTTCCAGAATAATATGCAACTGCCAGCCTGGTATTTACCAGCTGGAAACAAGTATCCTGGTACTGTGTTTCTAAAAACCCTGGAACATTTGTATGTTCTACAATATAATCCTGGTAATCCTCAGAATAAACGCGGTTAATACATCCAGTGTCCATAAATTCTCCATTTCTGCACATTATATATAATATTTTTACTTTTAATAATATGGCTTATATTAATATATGCAGAAATATATTATAAGTTACACAGGCATGCCATCTTCTGTTTCCAAAGCTTCTGGAAGTTCTCTCTGGGTAAGTATTTTAGCCTCACCACTGCCTCTCATCTCTATCTTAGGTGCACCACTGTTATTAATATAGTCTTCTGTTATTGTAACCCTTCCAATTAAATCATCCTTAGGGATTTCATACATTATATCTAACATAAATTCTTCTATAACTGCCCTTAATGCACGTGCACCAGTTTTCTTTTCTATAGCTTTCTTTGCTATGCTCCTTACTGCTTCATCATCAAATACAAGGTCTACCTCATCAAGTGCAAGAAGCTTCTTATACTGTTTCAAAATTGCATTTTTAGGCTGTGTAAGTATCTGTATAAGTATATCCTCTGTCATTGCCTGGAGTGCAAATACAACTGGTAACCTTCCAAGAAATTCTGGTATCATTCCAAATTCACGCAAATCTTCTGTTGTAACCTTTTGTAACAGGTTTGCATCTTTATCATATTTATCTTTAAGTTCTGCATTAAACCCGATAGAAGACTGTTTGTTAAGCCTGTTTTTAACAATCTTTTCAAGCCCTGGAAATGCACCGCCACATATAAACAGAATATTTCTTGTATTAACAGTTGTAAGCGGAACCATTGCATTTTTGCTTCCTGCACCCACTGGAACTTCAACATCACTTCCTTCTAAAAGTTTAAGCATACCCTGCTGTACAGATTCACCACTTACATCCCTGCTGTTTGTATTACGCTTCTTAGCTATCTTGTCTATCTCATCTATAAATATAATTCCATGTTCCGCTTTCTCAACATCATTATCTGCTGCTGCAAGAAGCTTTGAAAGCACACTTTCAACATCATCACCTATATAACCTGCCTCTGTAAGGGAAGTTGCATCTGTTATTGCAAGCGGAACCTGCAGTATCTTTGCAAGTGTCTTAACCATATAAGTCTTGCCACATCCTGTAGGTCCAGTCATAAGCATGTTAGATTTTTCTATTTCTACATTATCCTCATCTTCCTGTTCCATATTGTCTGTAAGTACACGTTTATAATGGTTGTACACGGCAACTGACATTACCTTTTTGGCATGTTCTTGTCCAACTATATACTCATCAAGTTTACCTTTTATAATATGTGGCGCAGGCAGATGTTTTATGTCAAATACTCCCTCAGGCGCTTTCTTCTTGCCAGTTCCTGGCTTTTTCTTTTTAAGTTTCTGGCTTTTAGGTACATTTTCCTGCACATTGCCAACACCACCACTGAACATATCCATATATGGCATCCCTTGGAACGGGCCTGTCATATTAATATTACTCATGGAATTAAATGTCTTCTGCATACAATCATTACATATACATATATTATTAGGTATATGGAGCATCTTGCCTGCTTTGCTTTCAGGCCTTCTGCATATAAAGCAGACATCTTCATAGTCTTTATCATCATTATTATTGTTATTATTATTTATATCTTCTGGCATAATATCCTCCTAGCATCCAGCACAGTATAACCGCCTGTTTATATATAATAAGATTACCCTAATAGTACCGTTCCCGTCAAGCCTGTAATAATAAATTCAAAAAATTAAGAAAAATGTAAAGATTTTTCCAGGAAATAGTATTATAATTATAGTATACAAAACCAATGGGAAATTATATAGTAACCGGAAATCATATTTTAAAGGGTGTTATACTACAAATTAATGTAATATAACACCCTTAATATTATCCCTAAACTGTTCTGCTATAGTATACTGGCATTAAAAATCAAAGAAATTCTTTCCAAAACTTTCACGTGTATTTTTCCTGCGTTTACTGTAATTAGTATTTCTTTTAGGCTTACTTAATGTACTTTTCCTTGAAACAGCACTTTTATGGTAATTCTTGCTGTGGTTGCGGCGCCTGCTTTTCTTTTTCTGCTGGCTGTGCCTCTGCTGTCTCTGCATCCTGGCATGCCTGCGCCGTCCCGCTTTACTTCTGTATCCGCCACTGCTTCTGTGTATCCTGCCATCACTGTTATGAAATCTTTTTGCCAGGAACAAAGCCAGCAGTAATACCAGTGCCGCCACCAGTGAAATAACTGATACAACCACATGTGATTTTATAAAACTTATAACAGGTGAAAATATTTTAACCAGTCCATTTTTAATCTTAGCAATACGCTTATGCTTATTTGCATCTTTGGCACTGTTACTTTCAATATCTTCAATTTCACTGTTTACGATTTTTCTTGAAGCCTCATCAAGATGGTTCTGGGCTGTCTTATTATATAATATATTAGTAGTGCCAACTACTTTTTTATCATATGTGTATTCTACCTTTCCAATAACATTCTCCCCATCTTTTATATGGACATCTTTATTATATGTTATTTTCTGCTTTGCATTAGATATCTTTGCACCTTTAGGAAGAACTACTGATGACTCACTTGAGAAACATATAGGTGAAGCTTCCGTATTAAAAAAGTTATTATAATTATTAAAAAGACTTGAATTAATATCTACTTTCTGTTCATTGATATTATATTTCCTATAATTCTCAAACCCAAAATTTAAAAGTGATGTTGTATCTGTATATTCATTAGGTGTACCTTGTTTTGGCCCATTGGCACGCATAATAACAGCAAGAAGCTGCATGCCATTTTTCTCAGCATAAGTTACCAGTGTATTCTGTGATACATGTGTATATCCTGTCTTGCCACCAATACAATATTTGTATTCATATTGAGGATAGTTATAACCATTAACCATCTGGTGATGGTTAAGCCATGGACGTGGTTTCTTATGTGTATTTGTCTTGGCACATATATATGACTTTGTACCCGTTATTTTGCGGAATGTTGAATTTTTTATTGCTTCCCTTGCTATTACTGCCATATCATAAGCAGTAGTATAATGCTTTGTATCAGGAAGGCCATTAGGATTATTAAAATGTGTATTTTTAAGCCCAAGCTCTTTTACTTTGTCATTCATCATATCCACAAATGAATCTGAGTCACCTGCAATATGTTCCCCTACTGCAAGACACACCTCATTGGCAGATTCAAGCATTATAGCATAAAGGCATTGCTCCATTGACATCTTTTCACCAACATCTGAATAAACTGTTGAACTACCTGGCTCAATCCCATATACTGCATCACTTGAAAATGTTACAATATCGCTTAATGAACTGTTCTCCAGCACAAGCATAGATGTCATAATCTTGGTAATACTTGCAGGATAGTGTTGTTTATGGATATTCTTTTTATATAGTATCAAACCAGTGGAAACTTCCATGACAATAGCAGAATCACTTGACAGACTCCCAGGCTTTGGACCAGATGGCCAGACAACATCTTTACTGCCAGAAGAACCTGTCTTTGCCTGTTTTCTTGCTGGATGCACCAGCCCACTGGTATTTACTGATGCAAGGGAACTTGTCCCAGGCATGCCTGCCACCAGTAATATTCCAGTAAGCAAAACAGAAACAATACGTTTTAATTTCATATTATACCGTCCCGTCTAACAATATATATTAAGTTAAGCAGATATTCATAATCTTTTGAATTTCCCCATTTTTTTAATACACAGGTATTTTGCCTCTGGCAATTCCAAAGTTTTACCACCCAAAAGCCATGTTGCAAACATGGCTTTGCCGAGTTTCGCTTGGATGGGATGCGCAGTGGTGCATAAAGCCACAAAAAACGTAGCTTAAGCACCAGCACCCCCAAACAGCTGCCTTTTGGTAAAACATTTGGAATCCGCCAGAGTAATATAATCTTTGTGTAATTTAAAAAATGGAGAAACTCAAATCACAATCTGCATTGCATGCAAGCTATATATTTAGTAATATAAAAAGGGCAAGCTCTGCAGCCGCCCTTGCAAGAACCTATATATACAGCAAAAACACTCTCAGTAGGAATCGAACCTACAACTGCCCCTTAGGAGGGGGCTGTTATATCCATTTAACTATGAGAGCACGCAAGAAGTATATTACCATAATAAGGCTTCTGCGTCAAGTGTTTTGGATATTTTTTTCCATATGGTTTAAAATTTTTGTTATATAGTATACAATTTATAACTTTTCTTTTAATTTGTCAGTTTATACAGATTACTATCACCTGCAAAATTACTGGTTTCATAAAGAATAAGTATATGGTCATACTTTCCCTGCTTTGCTACCTTAAGAACAGGTTTATTATAATACCTTGGGTCAATCATTGTAATACTTGAATAATCTCCAAGAAGGAATGGCACAAAACTATTGGCAAATGAGTCTTTTATAACTAAAAGCTTTAACCCTGTGCTGCTTCCAGTCTTAATATCCATCCTGCCATAATTACCACCAAAAAAGTATGCATATTTATCTTTTTGGCTTAATGCAGATTTATCATATATGCCTTTTTTCTCTTCCCCGTCACATGTTACTACTGCACTTTCTGCCTGTTCTGTCCTTATTGCATATATTTCATCTGGTTTTGCCATGAAATCCAGAACCTTTGAATAAAGAGTACCATAAAAACTGCCACTCACCTTTTCTGGATTAAAAGAACCATAAGAGTGTTTCTGTATACCTGTAGTATTACAATATTCCCTGTAGGCAGCATATGCACCTTGTAAAGTCCAGTGATGGTCTGTCTTATAGTAAATATCTGCGGCAGATTCCTGCTGTTCTAGTATTTCCCTTATATCTATAATCTTAGATGTATCAAGCAAAGTATTAACTGTATTATACATGGAATCTGCATTATAAAATAGTGCAAAGGCAGGCAGCTTGTCCCCAAGTATAGTCCCCGGGGATGGTACAAGCATTGTATATACTTCTGCCTCCTGCTGCTCCGCAAAATAGCTTGTATACATTAAATTCTGGATAAATGTGTCTGATACTATATCACTACTTGTTATTTTTGAAATATACCTGTTATCCTTTGCTATATAAACACCACTAATGTCTTTAAAACCAAGTGTTTTCTTAAACGTTGTAGACACTCCCATCATAAAGTCACGTACAATAAACTGGTCACTGGCAGCACTTGTAACCTTATCCTGAAACCCGCCTGTAGATATTTCCTGTAAATCTGCCTTAGGCATTTTATCGAGATACCTGTTTTCATTAGAAGAATACTCCCTCTCTGGCAGCACTAACAGAAGCAGTCCAGGCACAGCTAGTAATACAAACATTATAATAACATATATCTTATATGATTTATTCATTATAAAACTCCCCAAATCATTAATTAATATACCTACATAATACATATTTGAAAATTAAATTTACACAAAGAGTATATTGCACTGGCAATTTACATTTAATTTGCAAACATGCTCTAAAACCTGAAATATAAAAACGGGTTATAGCTTCCACTTACAAGAAGTGCTATGCTTAATATAAGTGTAATAAAAGTAAATGCTGATATAATCCAGAAATGTATCTTTTCACCATAAAATTTATCTATAGCAGGATGTTTCGCCGCATACATTGCCTCAATCTTAAACATAAAACGTTTAGGCAGTTTTGTACAAGCCAGTGCCATGATTAAAAGTAAAATTATATGTGTATACAGCTTGTACACAGCAAAATCACTGGCAAGTGGCACACCAGCACCAGCCAGTGCCTTAAAATAAGAAACCAGTGCACCAGAATCCTCACATGCAAAAACCACCCATCCAATAACAATAAATAACAATGCATATAAATGCCTTATAATTTTAGGAACTTTTTGCAGTATTCCAAGCAAAAACCATTTTTCAATAAGCAGCAGTACAAAGAAATATATTCCCCATATTACAAAGTTCCACGCAGCCCCATGCCACAGCCCTGTAAGCACCCATACTATAAAAAGATTAACCACCTGCCTTGGAAGTCCTTTCCTGTTACCCCCAAGCGGTATATACACATATTCTTTAAACCATGTGCTTAGTGAAATATGCCACCTGCGCCAAAATTCAGTTATGCTTTCTGACTGGTATGGGTAATTAAAGTTCTCTGGAAAGTCAAAACCCAGCATCTGCCCCATACCTATTGCCATATCTGAATATCCAGAAAAATCAAAATAAATCTGGAATGTATATGCCACTGCACCAAGCCATGCAAGCAGTACGCTTATATCAGCAGCACTTGCATTATATATATCTTCCCATAGTGCACCGGTCATATTAGCAAATATTACCTTCTTGCCCAGACCTGTTACAAATCTCTGGAAACCAAGCGCAATATTCTGCCATTCAAGCTTCCTTCCATGTATATCAGCAGCAACCTGCTCATATCTTACAACAGGACCCGCTATAAGCTGTGGAAACATGCATACATACATTGCAAAATCTATTATATTTTTCTGTGCTTCAACACGTCCCCTGTATACATCTATTGTATAAGACATAATCTGGAATGTATAAAATGAAATACCCGCTGGCAGCGCAATGCCAATAAGTGGAATTTCTTTTATACTGAACATATTAACCATCTGTATAAAAAAGTCCGTATACTTAAATAAAAACAAGACTGCGATGCTTTCTATTATAGAAATTACCAGAACTGTCTTTGCCTGTTTTGGCATAAGCCTGTTTTTAAACATATAAACAAGCCTGCCACTTAAATAATTAAAAAATGTAGAAAAAAGCATAACAAGTATATACACAGGCTCTCCCCATGCATAAAACACAAGGCTTGCAACAAGAAGCAATATATTCCTTAACCCAGCAGGACATAAGAAATATGTAATAAACACTATTGGCATAAAAACACATAAAAAAATTATACTGCTAAATACCATTTTAATCCTCCACCAATAATGCCATCTTACCAACCTGGTAAGAATTTCTTGTCATTGAAATATTATTGATAATTATAACATCATCAACTGATTTCTCTTTTGCAAAACTTATAAGGCTTCCATCCCAGTATCTGTAATCAATTACATAAATCCTCTGGTAATGGTCAGCAAGAAAAGGAATAATAGCATTGCCAAATGATTCTTTTACAATAATACATGATGAACCATCAGCAAGTGACCTGTTCCTGATAAATGTATATGGATTGTCCCCATCTATAAACGCAGAATACTTTACACCTTTGCCATAACCAGACGCATCTTCCAATACATTGCCACTTAATGTATTACCATCATTATTGGTATATTCAAGTACCAGTTTATCATTACTTACTGGATAGTATGCATATAATGTATCCTCTTTAAGAGTTTTAAGTTTACCTGTATCATTATAAAATGAACCAAGGAATCCTCCGAATGACACATCCTGGTAATCCTCAATCTTATTTGGCATAATCTTCTTAGATTTACAAAAAGAATCATATGCATAATAAGCCCCTTTTGTTGTCCAATGGTGGTCAGTCCGGAAGTAAATATATTCTGTCCGGTGCGACATAAGCGCATCATATAATGGGACTGCCTTTACATTAGCAGACATTTTAGATTTAATCTGTTCTAATGCCAGCTTCTGGTCAGAAGACGCAACCTTGTCCTTTTTATTGTCAGGCAGTGTAATTCCAATACTTGTAGGAACAACCATGTTATACACATCAGCTGTCCCTTTAAGCCTCTTTGCTATATTATTGACTGTCCTGGCATACCTGGCAGCCACATCTTCTATATAATTATACTGTTCATATGCCGTATCACCTATTACTATAACACCAGAATTATAAGGAACTACCTTTTCATCTGAATATATCTTTTCATAACTTGCTTTCTTCCCAGAATTCCCATTATCCAGGCTGCTAGTATCTTCTGGCAGTCCATATATCTTAACTTCTGGCTTGCCTTGGCTTTTCTTAAGCTCTTCTGATATTACAATTTCTCCTTTTGATGGTTTTGGAGCCGCCAGTTTATCCCATAAACCGCATCCTGTGCATATAATCCAAGGTACAAAACATAATAACGCTGCACATGCATATCTGGTCTTCATCTATACACTCCCTATTTAAAAGCCGCCAGAATAATTTCCTTAGCAGTATCTGTATCAGTAGTTACGCAGACAGCTATATAACATCCACTTCTGATAATCAATGCATCTGAAATTTTTTTTGCCTGTTCAGGTATATATGACTCAAAAGATTTTCTCATATCTTTAAGATACTGCTCAATTATCTCCTGGTCTGATTCTGCATTGCTCTCATTTGATGCTGTAACTAAAACCAGCTCATCAGAATAATTACCACTTCCCATATATAACTGTAATTTAGAATCATCAGCTACACCTACAAGCCCTCTTGCAAGTGAGTCCTCAAGCTGTTGTAATTCTGTTTCAAATTGTACCCTTGATAAAATATTTTCTCCAAGATTTTCCATATCTACCTGTGATATCTCTTCTATATCATTTTTTGGAACCTTAGCTGTATTATTTAATGTTACTGGTGCACTGTTTCCATTCCTGGCATAAGAAATAGTCTGTATAAGAGCCCATACTGATATTATTGCCACAAACAATGCCATTAAAAAAACGGTTAAAAAACGGCTGGCTGCCTTTTTTTCTGTTTTACCCATAAATGACTGCTCCTGTCTTTTGTCTATATTATAATAAAAATAACTGCCCTGGTATTACAACCTTGCCAGACCCGCTTTTTATTATACGGTTGTTTTTATTATAAAGCAATATCTTATAAAGAATCTTTTTGCATTTCCTGTATCCATTCATCAAGATAATTCTCAATAACAGAGAATGGCGCAGGTCCTATTGACAAAAAGAATTTATGGAAATCCACCAGTTTGAATTTATCACCAAGTTTTCTTTTAGCTTCATTCTTTAAATCTTCTATTTCCAGATAACCAAGTGTGTACTGAAGATAATTGGCAGGTTCTGCCACCATTGAATCAAAGACTGTACGGCTCTGGCTTTTACTAAAACCATAATCTGCAAGATAGGACTGAAGCTTGTTAAAATCCCATCCCATATAATTTACTCCTATATCAGCCTTGCCATATACACACAAAGTTGCTATGGTATTTTGTACCATCAATTTTGCAACATCTTTATCTATTCCTGCAATACTGTAACTATATAATTCTGCATATGTCCCCCATCCTTCTGTATAACCTCCAACACTTATAACACTTCTTATTGGCGCAGGATTTAGTGACTGGAAATAACAGTTCTGGTACAAATGCCCTGGATAGCTTTCATGTGCTATTGTAGTAAATGCTTCACTTAAATCATACTTTTCATTTTTATTAAGATAAATTACATTTTCTTTATAGGCATCTAATGCAGGTGTAAGGTAAAACGCCGGACTCATGCTTTCTTCAAGCGACTTATCAACATATTTTATATTACAGGTAATATCATCTGCAAGCCCTGGGAAATCTTCTTTAATTGCTTTCTTTAAATGCTCTACTGCTTTGGCAGGGTCTTTATAAGGATATTCCAGTTCTTGTGCTTTATAATACACATCAGGCGAATCTGTCATTATTTTTGCCATTTCCTGCTGGGAAGCAGAAAGTGCATTGCTTAGCATCTTATCTATATCTTTTATATCCCTGTATGAGCCTGTGCGGGCCTTTACAAGATATTCATAATATTCTTTGCCCTTCTTAAACCCACAAAGCCCATTCTCATTTACTCCTGTACCCTTTAATTTCACAAGGGCATTAACCAGATTCTTGTAAGCAGGCAGGACAAAATCTTTTACTGCCTTCTCATTACTGCTAGTGTATTTTTTAATCTCTTCTTCCCCCAGCCCCTTAACTTCTTTTATTTTATTATTAAATACTGTTATAAGGTAATTTTCTTCACTGCTCTCTATAAACCCGTTACACTGGTCAATAATTGCCTGTGCAGTTGTATCACTCATAAATAAACCATCTGATGACTTTTTCTTTTCAAATTCAATTATGCTGTCAAAATATGAAGGTACAAGACCAAGCAGTTTTATATATGTTTCAATGTCACTTTTCTCATAAAAACTATATTCTGCCAGAAGTACAGGAAGCTGTGCCTGTATGCCTGTAACAGGTCCAAGACATTCTGAATATTCTAGCATATCTGCGGACTCCATATTCTGGTTATACATATTATATATAATATCATAGATTATCTGCTGTTCTTTACTTAGTTTATCATAACTAAATGTTTCAAGTGATGCAAGCCTGTTTTCAGATACAAAAAGACTGCTCTTCATATCATCAATACTTACTTCCCCCAGAGTTGGCTCAAGACCAGCCAGTCCATACTTCTGCTTATCTTTTAATGAGTAATTCAATGTTATACTGTCATCTGAAACCTCTTCAGCAAATACAGAATTTATAAATGTATCAAAATCTCTCTGCATTTCCTGTGGGGTACGGCTGTCATCAGACTGCTTTATGACAGGTAATGATTTAAAAATAGCAAGTTCTTCTCCGCTAAGAATAAATCCACCAAATAATACTATACATAATAAAACAAAAAGAACCCTGGTTACTCTGCCAAATTTCTTCATAATATTCTCCAATACATAACTATTATACAAAACATTAGATATAGAAAGCGTTTATACTTTCTATATCTATGCTTATAATTAGTTATATATACTTACTGTTTCACATATATATTCCCCGCCCATGTTTACTTTCATAATAAATTTATCCCTGTCATAGCCACCATATTTATTCATAGAACTATAATCAATGGTTATGCTGCGTCCATCATGTATTATATTATTTACAGAAAGTGATGCAGGATAACGCAGAGTATCCTTTAAAGCTGACATTGCAAGTTCTTTCATTATATCATAATTTGTAATTCTAAGGTTAATCTTATACTTTTTACCGTTCAGTTTTGTATTAAGGGTAACTCTTCCGGGTTTCAAAGGTTTTATAGTGCCATCTTCCAGAATATCTATATAGGATAGGTCTGAAACTGTCCATACTGCATTCTCATAATTTTTAATATTTTTTATATATTGTGAGATATTAAGTGTTTCATCATCACTAAGATATAAATGCCTCTTTTTTATATTCATAGTATACTTAACAGTATTGCCATTCTCTGCCTTAACTGTAATAACTGACTTGCCAAGTGAAAGGACTTTAAGGCTTCCATCATCATTAGGCTTTACTACTTTTTTATTGCCAGACTTAATATCTATATCTGTTTCTTCTGTAGAAGTATACCAGTCTGTGCATTTGTCACCAACCAGCCTGTCTTTTAGTTCTGATTTATTAATTTTCACCTCTGGCTTCACTACTTCCAGATTACAAGATGCCATATTCCCATTATATGCTGCTGTTATAACTGTTTCACCAGTCCCATTTATAAAAACTGTTCCATATTTAACTGTTGCAACAGATTCATCACTTGACATCCACTCTGCTTCAACTGGGTCAATCTGAACACCACTTGCATTATATACCTCAAAATCTGAAAGATATGAACATGTCCCATAAATTATTTTGCGTACAGAATAATTTAAAGACAGTTCTACTTTCTGGCTTTCTTCCATTTCATCTGTAACATTATCCCCTTCTGTTACAGCTGCATAGGAAGTATGCGTTGTACATGGAAATATGCTGCTATATATTGAAAATGCTGTAAGAATAGCAAACATCCTTCTATAAGCTTTTTTTCTGTATTTTGTATCTTTATCTATATTTATGCATGGTTTTATATATCTGGTGCAATTCCTGTTTTCCATATTAAACAATCTCCTTTTATATTATTTTATTGCCATTGCTAAAATATAGTATAGCCAAATTTCTCCGTAACTGCAATACCTATTGGCAAATCATAATAATTATTTAAACACTCTGGAATAGGAACTCTTTTCCCAATCTTACATATATATTAATTAGTACAGGAAATAATTCCTGTCAATTCCAACTGAAAGGATGTTTCTTATGAATAATATGAATTTAAGACGTCCAAATGATTTCGGATGCAAAATGAATTATAATTTTAACCAGGGTTGTAATCCGTCACGTAATCCGGGATGTGGTAATAAACCTGCACCATCCCCAGCCCCTGGATGCGGATGTGATACAGACTGTGGCTGCAATATTCCTATGCCTCCTTGCGATGGCGGGCACAAGCCTCCTTGTGGCTGCAAACCCCCTTGTGGCGGCAACAAGCCTCCTTGTGGCTGCAAACCTCCTTGCGGTGACAAACCTCCTTGTGGTGACAACAAGCCTCCTTGTGGCTGCAAACCTCCTTGTGATGGTGGACACAAACCTCCTTGTGGCTGCAATCCAAATTGTGATGCAGATTCCAGTTTATACAATGACCAATTAAATGGTATGGCTATTGGTATTGGATATGTGCCTTGGCAGCAATGGTGCAAGGTTTATGACCTTTGTAAAGGTCTTAACCAGGGTACAATTTTCCCTCCACTTGACCTGCCATTCTATGGATGTGTTCCACGTGGGTACTGCAAAGGACAGGGAGGTGTACTATGAACCAGGACAAAAACAAACTTCTCCTCTATATTTCACAGGTAAGTTTTGCCATTGATGAATTAGTTCTTTTTCTTGATACACATCCATGTGATAAAGATGCTCTTGCATATTACCAGGAACTAAAAAAAGCCCGCAAAGAATCACTTGATGAATATACTCACAAATATGGTCCTCTTTTAAACGACAACGTAGACAATTCATGTTACTGGGAATGGGTTAAAGAACCTTGGCCTTGGGAATAGAAAGGAGATTAGTGTATGTGGAATTATGAAAGAAGGCTGCAATATCCTGTAAATATTACCAAGCCTAACGCAAAAGCAGCCCAGATAATTATTAGCCAGTATGGTGGCCCTGATGGTGAAATAGGTGCTTCAATGCGCTATCTTTCACAAAGGTACAGTATGGAAAACAGAAAAGCTATAGGTACTCTTACTGATATAGGTACAGAAGAACTAGCACACCTTGAAATGGTTGCAACTATCGTACGCCAGCTTACCAAAGACCTCACTCCTGAGGAAATTAAAGCGTCAGGCTTTGACAAATACTATGTTGACCACACTCTTGCAATATGGCCAACAGCAGCTGCTGGAATTCCATTTAATGCATGTGAATTCCAGAGCAAAGGTGATACAATTACTGATTTATATGAGGATATGGCAGCAGAACAGAAAGCCAGAACCACCTATGATAATATTTTAAGACTAATTAAAGACCCTGAAATTGCTGACCCAATACGCTTCTTAAGAGAACGTGAAGTAGTACACTTCCAGCGTTTTGGTGAAACATTAAGACGTGTACAGGATGACCTTAACAGTAAAAACTTTTATGCATTTAATCCACAGATTGATAAAAAACCTTGCTAAAATACATTAGTATTTTTACAAGATAACTGGCACACAGGCTATATAGCCTGTGTGTTTTTTAAATTATCATTTTATTATTTTAACATTAAATTATCACATATTCATAGTATAATTACGAAAGTCATTTAACTAAAGGATAAGGTTATAGAATGAATATATATAAAAGACCATTTAATACAAATATAAAAAACAACAAGGCAAAACATAAAAGTAAAAAACTACTTATAATAAAACTTTCCATACTTATATTTACTATATTATTAAATATTTTATCATGGAACAGCAGTACATTTTCAGACTGGTACATAGATAAAATCCTGCCTTTATGGATTAATACATACAGCCGGTTTATAAGTCTTTTTCCAATATCCGTTGGTGAAAAACTTATAATACTTGGAATACTACTTCTTATAGTGGGTATAATTATATTTTTACTAGGATTTTTTAAATCTGGCAGGCTAAAATCCTTACGGCGCAAATACTGGAATACTTTAAGCTGGATTTTAATATTTGTCTTGTTAATACAAACACTGAATTGTTTTATACTTTACCATGCTTCGACATTTGAATCAAAATATTTTAATGCAAAGGATAACTATGGCTTTGAAGAACTTGCAAATTTGCGTGAACATATCGTTGGTAAACTCAATTCACTTTCAACACAATTTGAACGTAACAGTAATGGTGAAATTATTTACAATGGAGACATGTATTCTGAATGTATAAAAAGTATGAAGAACCTTGGCAAAAAATATCCAAGCCTTTCAGGATATTATCCACAGCCTAAGAAAATACTTTTTTCCAGTTTTATGAGCCAGCAGTATTTATCAGGAATATTTTTTCCATTTACACTTGAAACCAATTACAATACTGATATGTACATAACAAATATGCCATTTACTATATGCCATGAACTTGCACACCTTAAAGGTTATATATATGAAGACGAAGCTAACTTTATAGCATTTATGGCATGTATTAACTCTGATAATTTATTTTTCCAATATAGTGGATATTTAAACGTTTTAAATTATGTATCAAAGGACTTCCGGAAAAATGCCAGTGAAGAAGAATGGAATAGCCGCACCCTTGTTACAGAAGAAGTTGCTGCTGACAATATATTTTTAACAGCCAGTGCATGGGATAAAGTAAATACAAGTTCTCCTTTTAATACAGAAACTGTTGAAGCTATTTCTAATAAGTTCCTTGACAGTAATCTTAAATTAAATGGTATAAAAGATGGTATAGAAAGTTATAACCGGGTTGTACAGCTTCTTATATATTACTATTCATAAATAAAAGCAGGGGCTAAAACATCCCTGCTTTTATTTATAACTACTCTTCCTGTGGTTCTTCTAACCTTCCAATAAAATGCATCTCACCTGCTTGTTTATTTTCTCCATACTGTTTTGCTACAACCTGGAGCTGCTGCATCTTACGGCAATCAGCACAAATATTGCCAAATTCTATCTTTTTACCACACACATGGCAATAAACACCCGAGATTGTTTTACCATCTGATGTTTTATATACTATTCTGCCTTCCCTAATCCATGACCTGACTTTATTAAGAGGTATGTTAAAATGCTTTGCTACATCCATTTCCCTCACATCATTTGCACGTATATAATCCCTTACCTCCGCAAAAAGATTTATATCCTGGCATCTTGGACATAATTCATCTTCATAATCATCTGGAAGGTAACGTTTACACTGTAAACATTCCTTTTTCTCAGGTCCTGTATTTTCCAATTCTTTTTTTAATTTCATCAGTTATTCCTCCATATAAATATTAATTCTAAAGGATTTCCCGAATCCGTTCCTGCCTTCTAGTGTCACACTGGATAATACAAATGGCGTGCACTCTGTCCCTCCTCACATAATTATATAATATGCTGCCTGCTGCCACTGTATACAGATGTCTGTTTATTTCCTTTATAAACTGCAAATTTATTCCCATGAAACCAAAGTGAGGATGTACAAGTTTACTTGCATAATCCATACGCACCCGTGGAAGCCAGATAACCAGCCCCTTGGCTTTCTATAGGGTATCTGGTTTACCTAGAAACTCTTTTCCACCCATATAAGGTCTTAAAACTTCTGGTATATGCACACTGCCATCTTCTCTAAGGTTATTCTCCAGAAATGCAATAAGCATACGTGGTGGCGCAACCACTGTGTTATTCAGGGTATGCGCAAAATACTTACTGCCATCCTCTTTTCTTATACGTATCTGGAGACGTCTTGCCTGTGCATCTCCAAGATTTGAACAGCTTCCTACCTCAAAGTACTTCTTCTGTCTTGGAGACCATGCTTCAACATCAATTGATTTAATCTTAAGGTCAGCCAAGTCACCTGAGCAACATTCCAGTGTACGGACTGGTATATCAAGTGAACGAAATAACCCAACTGTATTTTTCCAAAGATTATCAAACCACATAGGGCTTTCTTCTGGTTTACATACAACAATCATCTCCTGTTTCTCAAACTGGTGGATACGGTATACACCTCTTTCTTCAATACCATGTGCACCTTTCTCTTTACGGAAACAAGGTGAATAACTTGTTAATGTCTTCGGAAGTTCCTTCTCTTCTGTA
The DNA here is from genome assembly GCA_009774235.1 of Lachnospiraceae bacterium. Lineage (GTDB taxonomy): Bacteria > Bacillota > Clostridia > Lachnospirales > Lachnospiraceae > Butyribacter. Next base: position 20,366 of record VSNJ01000006.1, on the reverse strand, counting down.
ATTGTGTCAATAAACTTTCCTATCATTGAATGTTCACTTGTACCAATAAGATACAGGTCTTCACCTTCAATCTTATACATCATTGCATCCATTTCAGCAAAGCTCATAACACCTGTGACAACATTGCTTCTTATCATAAAAGGCGGAATACAATAAGTAAATCCCTTGTCAATCATATAATCCCTTGCATATGATATTATTGCTGAATGAAGCCTTGCAATATCACCCATAAGATAATAGAAACCATTACCTGCAACTTTGCCTGCTGCATCTATATCTATACCATCAAAAGATTCCATTATATCTGTGTGGTATGGAATTTCAAAACCAGGAACCACAGGCTCACCAAATTTTTCAATTTCAACATTCTCACTGTCATCTTTACCAATAGGAACACTTGGGTCAATAATATTTGGAATAACCATCATTATTTTTTTAACTTTTTCTTGTAATTCCTTCTCATTGGCAGAAAGTTCTTCAAGACGTGCCGCATTATTATTTACTTCCGCCTTTTTAGCTTCAGCTTCTTCTTTCTTACCTTGTGCCATTAAAGCCCCTATTTCTTTTGAAATCTTTTTTCTTGATGCCCTGAGCTCATCTGCTTCCTGCTGTGTCCTGCGGGCTTCTGCATCAAGTGCAATAACTTCATCTACCAGAGGAAGCTTATCATCCTGGAATTTATTTTTAATATTCTGTTTAACTACATTTGGATTTTCTCTCAGAAACTTAATATCTAACATTTGTTCTCTCCTTTATTTATATACTTATACTTTACTTTTATCCAAAAATACCCTGGAATTTCTAATACAACCAGATGTGGCTGTTATTCCACATCTGATATATTTTACACTTATTAACAATATAATACAAGTATAATAATAATTATAAAGCTTGACCTCCGTCTGGATATACAGAGCCTGGCTCTGGAGAAGCTCCTGGTTCTGGAGAAACTCCTGGCTCTGGTGTTACACCTGGTTCTGGAGAAACTTCTGGTTCTGGTGTTACACCTGGTTCTGGAGAAACTCCTGGCTCTGGTGTTACACCTGGTTCTGGAGAAACTTCTGGCTCCTGTGGTACTTCCGGTTCTGGCTTTTCTGTCTTGCTTCCATATTTATCAACTTTCAGGACTTTAGAAAACTTTCCAACTGTTATATGGTAGCCAACAGTTTTAAATGCCCTTATCTTTAAATAATAAGTTTTATCTTTCTTTAATTTGGTAATTTTCACAGTACGTATTCTTGATGCTGCGGTCTGCTGGTACTTACCATGCTTTGAATTTGAAATAAATATCTGGTATCCAGTAGCATTTCTTGTCTTATCAATTTTAAGAGTAACTGATTTCTTAGCTCTTTTTGTTATTTTAAATGTTGGTCTTGCTGGCCGGGCAGCTGCTGTTACCTCACAACTAGCTATACATGTTACTATCATAACAACTGCCAATATAACCGAAAAAATTCTCTTAAAATATCCTGGCTTCATAAAATCCTCCTTTAATCTGATAAAAAGCATTTTTCAAAAACATTATGTCTTACTTTACCATAATACATTTCACCTTCAAATACTTCACATCCTATTGCCTTTGCAAAATCCTCCTGTTGTTTTGTCTGGATTCCGCCACATGTAACAGAGAGTCCAAGTTCCTTTGCCATTTCTACAACCTTGCCAAATATAACCTTTTCACGGTTGCTGGTATTTTCATTAAAAAATCCTCCATGGAATTTAATACCTGTAACAGGAAGCCTTTTAAGAGCATTAACAGCAGTATGGTCAGAACCAAAACGGCTTATAACAACCTGGTAGCCCTTTTTACAAAGTGAGTCTACATTCATATCAAACACTGTAGTACCTTCTGCAAAATACCTTTCATGTATTTCAAAAATAATATCAGATGGTTCAAGATTATTTCTTCTTATAACTATATCGTCAATTATATCAACTGTATTCTGCATAGACAGTTCACTTGCAGTCATTTCAATAGACAAAGGCACTATTCTGTTGCCAAGCCCTTTCCAGGCACCCATATTAGCACACACACTTGACAATGTTACAAATGCAAATTCATTAAGCTTTCCGCCACGCTCTATAAACTTCAACAATTTAACTGATTCTATATATTGTCCATCCTTTAAAAGAACCCTTGGTATTGCCTTACATCCTATTACATTACTTTTGTCCTTGTATATCCTTGGCATAAAACAGATTTCTATGCTTCTTGACCTCATTGAATTATAAATCTCGTCTACAATTTCTTCCTCTTTAAACCTGTCTTTCTTTAAATCCTCTGTATATATAGCATAGTGGTTACCCATCAGTCCTTTTATGCTTCTTCTTGCAAGGTCAGCCTTCTCAAGCATATCCGCAAGGTCATCATCTTCTGGCTGTACAAGATATATTCCTGTTGTAGTTCCAAAACGTACACTGCCATCCTGTTCATCAAACTCCTCTTTAGAACGCACCATTGATGACATAAGCCTCATAAGTTCTTTATGGTCTGCATACTGGAACATTACTACAAAATAATCACCATCAACACGTGAGCATAAACCATCTTTTGCAATATTATTTAAAAGGACTTGTGAAAAAATCTTTAAAATCTGGTTACTTATGGAAAAGCCATAATGGTGGCTGAACTTCAAAAATTCATTGATATCAGCACACAAAATCGCATAGCGTTTCTTGTCTCCCCTGTCCCTGAGAATTTTGTCTGCTTTACTTAAAAATGCTGAATATGGCATAAGACCAGTTATACTGTCATCTTCTGTTTTTGAGCTTGCTGTCTTGGCAAGTGTTATAAGCCTGTTCTCATTCTTTTCCCTATCTAAAACTGTATCTGGCGCAGGTTCATTTACTACCCTTGTCATACCATAAATTTTACATGGTTTGCCTTCTGTATCACATATAGAAGCAGCATTTATCTCTACATCCTGGAAAATCCCTACACTGTTTCTTACCCGCAGCCTAACCTGTAACTGGCCCTTGGTCTTCTTAATCTGGGCTAAGCTGTCTTTAATTCTCTGTTCATCTTCTGGATGAAGCATCTGTATCATTTCCTGCAGGTCTTGGTAACTATCTGGCCTGCCCTGTTGTGAATATGTAGATTCAAGCATACCACTTTGTTTTATTTTTGAAGAAGCTATATCATAAGTCCATAATACAGCTTTTAAAATCCCTGCAATAACTTCTGCCCTTCTTAAATTATCTTCAAATTCTGATTCAATATTTTTCTTAGCTGTAACATCTGTAAGAATACAAAGATAAACTGGCTGGCCATTGTCATCATCAATTCTTCTTCCACTTACATATACCCACTTTATGTCACCGCTTTTTGAAACCAGCCTGCATTCAAAACCAAGAAGGCCATGGTTCTCTATTGCAAGTTTAACATATCTCTTAACTTCGTCAACATCAGAAGGATAAAGTACACTGTCACAAAAACCACCATATTCCATATGGAATTCTGCCCTTGAATAACCTGTAAGCATAAAGTAACCATCATTAGCATATATAAGCTTAAAATCAGACATCCTGACCTTTATTACACCACCTGGTATACTGTTAGCCATAACATCAATTTCACGCTTTGCATTATATATATCGTCAAGAGTCTTTTTAGTTTTAGTCACATCAATACAAGAACTGTAATAAATAAGCTGGTTATCCCTCACCACAGCTTTGGCAGATAATGAAAGCCATGCAACAGAATTATCTTTCCTTACAGCCCTGTATTCAAGCTTTAATGTCCCCCCTGCTGCCGCCTGGCGTGCTATAAGGGTACGGAGCTTCTGCTTCTCCTCTGTAAGAACAGATGCCATAAAGCTGTTTCCAAATTTATCAATATATTCTTCTTTAGTATATTGTAACATTGAATAAAATTTATCATTGGCATAGATTAATTCTATCTCAGACCCAGACTTCGCAATAAACATGGCACACTCTGAAGAGTTCATTAAAAGTAAAAGTTCGTCCTGTAATACATCCTGTAATTTCTCATCCTGGATTCTTTCATTTTCTTTCATAATATCATCACTCCTTTCTGGTGAAATCAATACTTCTTTACAAGAAGTGTTGCATTGTGGCCTCCAAAACCAAGTGAATTGCTTATAGCAACATTGACTGGCATATAAACGCCACTTCCCTTTGTATAGTCAAGGTCACATTCTGGGTCATCATCCACAAGACCAACGGTCTGGTGCACATATCCCTCGTTAACAGACTTAATGCATGTTATAAGCTCAACAGCACCTCCTGCACCAAATAAATGGCCTATCATTGACTTTGTAGAATTAATCTTTACTTTATACGCATAATCACCGAATGCAAGCTTTATAGCCATTGTTTCAAGCTTATCATTCATAGGGGTACTTGTACCATGTGCATTAATATAATCCACATCAGAAGGCATAAGCCCTGCATCTTTAATAGCAAGCTCCATAGCTTTTGCTGCGCCTGAACCGTCCTCAAGCGGTGCTGTCAGGTGGCTTGCATCACATGTGGCGCCATATCCGCCAATCTCAGCATATATATGTGCATTCCTTGCCAGCGCATGTTCCAGTTCTTCCAGTACAAGTACACCAGCACCTTCACCTGTAACAAAACCATCCCTTTTCCTGTCAAATGGTATTGAAGCCTGTAAAGGGTCTTCTGAAACAGTAAGTGCAGTAAGTGCCTGGAATGTAGCTACCCCGAACTTGCTGACAGAACTGTCTACGCCACCTGCCAGTATAATATCTGCTTCCCCATACTGCAGCGCCCTGAAAGCTTCCCCTATTGAATTGGTTCCTGTTGCACAGGCTGTCACTACATCAATACACTTTCCTTTACATCCAAATGCCATTGCAACATTGGCAGCCGCCATATTGCCAAGTACCATAGGCGCTGTAAGAGGATGTATCCGCCCTGGTCCTTTTTCAAGAAGCTTGTCATACTCCCTCTCTATTCCCATAAGACTTCCTGTTCCTGAACCAATACACACTCCTGTCCGGTATGCATCTTCTTTCTCCATGTCAATTCCCGAATCATTCATTGCCTGGACTGCAGCTGCTACAGCAAACTGGCTGAACCTGTCCATTCTTTTAGCATCTTTTGGAGACATATAATCCTTAGGCTCAAAGTCTGTAACTTCTGCAGAAAGCTTTGCTTTATATAATGATGTATCAAAATTCCTTATAGGTCCAATTCCTACTTTGCCTGCGTGGATGTTTTCCCAAAATTCATCTATATTGTTCCCTATAGGGGTAATAAGACCCATTCCTGTTACTACTACACGTTTCATATTACTAACCCCCTTCCAGTTTCCAGTACATTATTACTATCTTTTATTGTAACACATTAAAGAGTTGCTATCAACTTCCTAGTTAAAGAAAATCAGGACAAACTAAGTTTCCACATTTTTTCAGTACACAAGTATTTTGGCTCTGGCAATTCCAAAATTTTACCAACAAAAAGCCATTACAACATGACTTTGACCGCATTGCGCTTGAATAGGATGCCAGGTTGTGCGTAAAACCTTAAAGAACAAGGCTTAAGCACCAGCATCCCATACAGCTGCTTTTTGGTAAAACATTTGGAACTTGCCAGAGTAATATAGCCTTTGTGTCCCGTAAAAATGGGGAAACAATAAAACCTAGATTGACAACAGATTATATGTCTGGTAAAATGAAAATAGTAGAAAAAAGGAGGAACTATATATGTCAGCATGTGTTTTCCGCTTAAGGTAAAAACGGCAATAAGAAGACAGCCTGTCTTGAAACAGGTTCTTTTTGCGTACTTAAGTGCAGGACAATGCGTCATATAACTGGCTTTTTTAGAGTACCAGTGTTTTTGTGTTATCTTCTTATGTATATGCAGGAGAATCTGTTCCAGATAATTCCCCTGTTTTTTTATTGCCATTTTTGATGCAAATAAAAAACAGGAGGAAATACATGTCTGGAAAATATAAAAATAATAGGAAGAAAGATTCCCATTTACAGGAAATATATGGGTCACAAAACTTTTTGACAAGCAGAAGGCTTTTAGAAAGAATTGTAAGAAAAAGCACAATTACAAAAAATGATTTAGTTATAGAAATTGGTACTGGCAAAGGCCATCTTACAGAAGTACTTTGCAGAAAAGCAGAATATGTTTATTCGGTAGAAATTGACAGAAAACTGTATGAACGTGCAAAAGAACGCTTAAAAAATGTAAATAATTTAAAAATAACCTGTGGGGATTTTATGAAATACCATCTGCCAGATAAAGGAAATTACAAAGTATTTTCCAATATTCCATATTATTTAACAACTAGAATTGTAAGAAAACTTACAGAAAATGCTAACCCGCCATCTGAAATCTGGCTTGTAATGGAAAAAGGAGCAGCAAAGAGGTTTTTAGGAGTGCCAGTAGAAACAAAATATTCTTTATCTTTAAAACACAAATGGAAACCCAGTATTGTCTATTTTTTTAAAAAAGAGGACTTCCACCCAAAACCCTCTGTGGATTCGGTATTGTTGCATTTTTTACATAAATAAATTACGGCTATATGCGTAAAAAAGCATAATAAAATGCTTTGGACAAACAAGAGAACAATATGCCAGATAACAATTTAATTTATGGAACAGAATAAAAAGTACATAAATTTATTGTTTCTGGCAATTCTAAAATCTTACCAATAAAAAAGATTGTTTCCATTCACCATCAGGCAGATAGAGCAAGTACCCATCTCCTTTAACAAGTGAAGCCTGTTTCTGTTCTGTCTGCCCTTCTTTATAAAACGTAAGTGTCTTACTATTTTCCAGTGTACCAGTGCCAGTATATATAAGTCTTTTATTTTCCTGGCTGGCAGATATATATTCTTTATTTTCCTTTGCTGTCAGGAAACATGTCTGGCAGTCCGGGAATATTCCAAATCCTGTTGTTAAAATAGCAACACATAACAATATTCCTGCTTTATTTTTCTTTACTTTTTTTGATAAATTATTTAGCCGTCTCATTATAAACTTTGCTTTCTTTTTTTCATAGTATAATCCAAATTAATTGCTGTACAGTAAATTTTATTATACGTATGTATAATAATTTATCAAGTAAAATATACTTATGATTTTTTAAGATATATAGAAAATTTAGAGCCCCTGCCTGGTTCCGACTGCACTTTTATATAACCATCCTCCATTAATACAATCTCCCTTGCCAGATACAGCCCTATTCCAGTACCATCATCCTGCCCCACTCTGTATCCACGGTAAAACCTTTTAAAGACAGATGCCTGTTCTTCCTCTGGAATTCCAATTCCACTATCTTCAACTACTATTGCAAGAAATATTTCAAAATTTCTTATATATATCTTTATATTTCCACCATAAGAAGTATACTTTATAGCATTATCCACAATATTACCTGCTGCCTCTTTTGTCCATTTTAAATCATAAAACGCCTTTTCCCCAGAAGTACACACAGACATAGTAATTCCTTCCTGCAATGCCCTTTCATTATATGTATCATATAAGAACTTGAGTAAATAAGAAACCGGCTGTATACTTGGATTAACTTTTACTATCCCCGTTTCAAGATGTGATACCTTGATAAATGACTGTACAAGAAAATTAAGCCTCCCAGCCTGGTTTAATATCTGGCTGGCAAGCTTTACTTGTTCTTCATCTTCTGTTAATTCTCTAAGAAGCTGTGCATATAATATAATATTTGTAACAGGTGTTTTAGTCTGGTGGCTTATATCTGATATTGTACTTTGTATTACTTCTCTTTCCTTCTGCAATTTTCTTTTGGACAAAGTATTTGACGAAAGAAAACATTCCATTTTATACTCAATCCTTGAAAGCCTTCTCTCATCATAATGTTTCTCTGTAAATTCACCAGTATATGCTTTATTTAACATTTCTTCTATAGTATCCAGTATACGTTTTACATAAAATGCCATACAAAATGTTACAACTATGCAGATAACTGGCACAATAAAAACCATTATTCCATCCCCTTCCATTTGTATCCAATTCCATATATAGTTTCTATACACCCACTGCCAAACTTACTACGGAGCCTTCCAACTGTTACTGTTAATGTATTTTCATCTACTGATTCTTCATTATCCCATATTTTCATTACTATGTTGTCCCTTTCCAATACCCTTGATGGATTCTTCACAAATAAATACAAAAGCTTCTGTTCTGCCATTCCAAGCCTTACTTCTTCCCCGCCATGGAAGAACTGGTGCCCAGCAAAGTCAAATAAACAGTTCCCTGACTGGTATCTTTCTGGTTCCACACTACGTCTTAAAAGTGCTTTTATCCTTGCACGCAATACATCAAGGTTAAATGGTTTAGTAACATAATCATCTGCACCTGCACCCAGACCTCTTATCTCATCTTCATCAGTATCACATGCTGTAAGCATAAGCACTGGAACACTATGGTTTTTTTTATATTCCTTGCAAAAACTTGCACCATCACCATCAGGCAGGTTTACATCCAGGACTAACATATCATAACTGCTGCTTTTAAGAAGTTCACCTGCTTTCTTTAATGTGTGGCATGGCTGCATAATATAACCTTCTTTTTCAAGTGCCATAACCAGGCCATAAGCCATTACAACATCATCTTCTACAATCAAAATCTTGTACATATATACTCCTTACCCAATGTCATTACTATAAAACAAAATCTTCCGGTTAGCCACAAAAGCGCAAACTGCCCCTATCAAGCTCTAAAAGGTTCTTTTTAGTTAGGCAATTCCTAATAAACATAGGACTATATAGGTGTTAACAAAAGGGTTGTTTAACTAAATGACATTATACTAAAGCCAGACAATGGGTGGCTATCTTGTCCAAATAAATTTATACTTTTAACCTGTCTACAACAGATTTTTTTGCAACAGATGGATACAAAACCAACGGTACTGCTGCACCTATAATAGCATAAACTGGCGCAAGAACCAATACTGGAAATAATGTCCACTTGCTGGTAAAGAACCAGTAAACTCCTGAAAGCACATCCATTAGTACAGGTTCAGATATAGCACATACAATAAAGGAAATTACAACCGCCATACATGTATATATCATTCCTTCACATATAAGCATCCTTTTTAGTTGTACACCTGTCATTCCAACAGCCTGCATAACTGCAAATTCCCGTTTCCTTGAATTTATTCCTGTAAAAATAGTATTAAAGAAATTAAGCATACCTATAAGCCCTATAATGAAAGCAGCAGCACTTCCAACATTTACAAACATATCACGGTAACTTCCAAAATTCTTCTGGTATGAAATTTTTGACTCATAATCAAGCGCCGAATCTATATTAGTTGTATAATACTCAAGGAATTTCTCAAACTGTTCTTCCTTGCCATCATCAATATTTACCAGATATGACATAACATTATTAATACCTGTATCTTTTACAAAAGCCTCACTTCCAAGTATATATTGTTTGCCATTGTAAAACCTGTATGAAATAGTATCAGGTATTATAACCTTGGCACATATAGTATATGTCATCTCTTTCTGTTCAAGCTCTTTAACACCAATACGGTTATCAGGAGTATTTTCATCTATTTCCTTTCCAGTCTTTTTATCATAATAAAAATATTTATCACCATATGTTAATGTAATCTTACTGCCCATTTCATGTATGTCTGTACCTTCGACAGGGTTGCTATAATCATCCCCCATAACAACATCAATAATATAATTACTGTCTTCCTCATTAACTTTATCCACATCACCTTCTAAAACTTCCAGCTGGTTTAAAGCTAGCTGTTCCATGCCATAAAGCTGTATATCACTTCTGTATTTTCCATTTCTTTCTTCCGAAAATAAATATTCATTATACTCTTCATCACGTGGAAATCCCATAGAATCATAAAAACTTTCAATTTGTTCTTTAGCCAGCCATCCTGAAACTGTTTCCAATGTTCCATAGATATATCCTGTTTCTGATATCCCTTCCTGTTTATTTATCTCTTCTATTATACTATTGCCAATACTTTCACCATTATAAATTTGTGATGGGTTTAAATAATCAGCCCTCCCTATAATAAAATCTGTTGTATAAAAACGGCTTGTAAATTTATCCATATCAAAACCACTTGCCATTGAAATTGTAAGGTCTAATATTAATGTAGATAATACAAATGAAGTTACCACCAGCCCAGTTTTTACTTTATTTCTCCCAACATTGGCAAATGCCATATGCACAATACCTGCACCATGTGTTTTTCTATATTTTTTCTTTGTTACTGGCTGTGCCTCTGTATAACTTGCAGCTTCAACTGGTGAAACTTTTGCTGCCATCCTTGACGGCTTAAAACATGATAAAAATACAGTTACAATAGTAAAAACTATTGATATAACAAATGGGACTGGTGATATTGCCATTGTCATTTTATCATAATTTTCCATGCCTTTTTTTACTACTGATACAAGAATATTACCAGTTGCAGAGCCAATAAGCATACCTGCTGGTATTCCTGCCGCCAGAAGTACCATCGCCTGGATAAACACTATTTTTCTTATCTGCCGTTTTGTTGTCCCAATAGTTTTCAACATTCCATAGAAATTTATATCATTACTTACTGAAATGCGGAAAATATTATAAACTACAAGATACCCTGTAAATATAACTATAATAAGAGCTAACACAAACCCTGCTATATCAGTTATCTCCAAATTATTTAAAATCTGTGTGCTGCTGTATCCCCAGTTTATTCCAGCACTTATATAATTATCCTTCCCTGCATCTTCTGGCTGGTAATTATACTTATTTAATAATTTATTTAGTTTCCCTTCTATATCAAAAGAATTATCAAAAAATATTTCCAAATCCCATTTGCCTGTATTTTCATAATTATTATCTGTTTTATAATCTTTTAATACCTTATTACAATACTGTCTTGTTACAAGAACCATATCTGCCTGTATTGCATCATCATAGTCCCACCATCCTGATAAAGAAAATATATCTGTAATTTTATCCCCATTATCAAGTTTAAACGTAAATGGTATTTTAGCCCCAATTTCCGGTTTAATCCCTAAAAGCTGCAGTATATGTGTATTTGTAGCAAGCTGTGGAAGACCATCTCCATTATCTCTTGGAAGATTTCCTTTAACAGGTACAGAGAAAGTAATATCTGCTGCAGAATCATCCATATAACTTACTTCAACCCGGTATTTATTAAACGGGGCATCTGGAACAGTTCCTAAAAAGTACCTGAGTCCTGCACGTTTTATGCTTTCATCATTTTTAAGCTCTTCCGCCTGGCTTTCTGTAATATTTTTTACAGATGCATGTGCGTAACCTCCCACCTGCCTGAATAACTGCTGTTGTGAATATTCATTTAATGAAAAGACAAGTAAAAATATACTTGTAAATAAAACTGATACTAGCGATATTGCAGATATTACAATAATATTTCTTACCCGGCTTTTTGAAAGGTTTTTTACTGCAAGTTTCCTGACAAGCTTTTTATTTTTCACACGAAACATTATATTCCCTCCTGTCTGCTGTTAATATCCTGCCATCTTCAATCCTTATAATCCTGTCCGCAAGCTGCGCAATCTCCTCATTATGTGTAATCATAACTATAGTCTGCCTGAACTTTTCACTGGTAACTTTCAAAAGTGACAGCACATCCTGGCTTGTTTTACTGTCAAGGTTTCCTGTTGGCTCATCAGCCAGTATAATAGCAGGCTTGCTTGCTAATGCCCTGGCAATAGCGGCTCTCTGCTGCTGGCCGCCTGAGAGTTGTGATGGCAGGCTCTCAAGTTTACTGCCCAGCCCAAGCATATTAACAAGCTGCATTATATAATCCTTATCCGCAGTTTCACCATCAAGTTCAACAGGAAGTATAATATTTTCATAAATATTTAACACAGGTACCAGGTTATAACTCTGGAATACAAATCCTATCTTCCGCCTTCTGAAAACTGTAAGTTCATCCTCTTTTAAAGTAAATATATCTTTTCCTCCTACAAATACTTTCCCTGACGATGGCCTGTCAAGCCCTCCTAACATATGCAGAAGCGTGGTTTTGCCACTGCCCGATGTACCAACTATAGAAACAAATTCCCCTGCTTCTACTTCAAAATCAACACATGACAACGCATTTACCTGTGCTTCACCATTACCATATATCTTATTTAACTTTTCTGTTTTTAATACTGGCATTGCTTTTCCTCCTTAATATAACGCAAAAAATAAGTATAACATTAAATTATTAATGCTATACTTATATACTACAATATAAATCTTACTGAAAACTAACAGAAAGCAGTAATCTTTTTAATTCTTTTCTATATAAAGCATTATAGAAAATACATTGCCACTCTCTGATGCCCTGAGAATAGTATACCCACCCTGCTTCACTATAATTTCACGTGAAAGATAAAGCCCTATTCCAAGCCCTTCCTGACGGTTGCTGTTCTTTCCCCTGTAAAACCTCATAAATACATTATTACGTTCCTCATATGGTATAATATCATTCTCATCTCTTACAGAAACCTCTGCAAATATTCCAAGCTTCTGCACTGAAAGATATATTGTATTGCCCTTTGTACCATATTTTACTGCATTATCCAAAAAGTTAAATACTGCCTCAGCAGTCCAGTTCCTGTCATGGTTTAATTCTATCTTATCCTTTTCATAATACTGTATTTCAATTCCCTTTTTCTGTGCCTTTACATAAATATCTTTTACAGCTTTAAGCAAAGTTTCATTAAGGCTCTGTCTTTGCATATTCAGGTTTATAACACCACTTTCCAGCCTTGAAACCTTTATTATATTTTCAGAAAGAAAATTAAGGCGTTCTACAGTCATACAGATAATATCTATATATTCCCTTTGTTTTCCAACATCCAGAGTTTCATCAGATAAGAAACTGCTGTACATTTTTAAATTAGCTATAGGCGTCTTTAACTGGTGTGAAATATCAGAAACCAGCCTTTTAATATTTTCATGTTCCTGTTCTTCCAGCCTGTTTTTATTTTTTAAGACTCTGGAAAGTTTTATTACTTTATTCTGCAGCTTTGACAAAACAGAGTCTTCATTGCTAGGAAATATTTCCTGTTCATCAATGAAAAGAAGTACATCCATAAGTTCTGAAAGTTTAATAATAATTCCAGAAATATATATATCATCTGCTATATGCATTATATACGAAATAATACATAACGTCATCATGCCAAGTGCACATATTGTTGTTATTAAAGTGCTGCCAGATAGTATAAAAACTGCCATAGCTGTACCTGTTATACAAATAATATAAAGCAGCATAATTATATAAAATATCTTTTTATATTTATTGTTATCCATATCAGTCCCCATATGTGTATCCTATGCCAAATACTGTACGTATATACTGTGGGTCTTTATCATCTGGCTCAAGCTTTTGCCTGAGCCTTCTTACATGGACATTTAATGTATTGCCATCTATAAAACTTTCATCACATCCCCAAATTCTTTCAATAATTGTCTCCCTTGTCATAACCTGCCCCTTATTCTTTATAAGAAGCTCTAATAATTTATATTCTGTTACTGAAAGTTTAACCAGGTTATTATTTACTAAAACCTGCATTTTGTCAAAATCAACAGACATATCTTTATACTGGAACAAATCATTATTTATACCTTGTTCTGTCCTTCTTAAAACTGCCATTATCCTCTGGTTAAGCAGCTCAGTTGAAAATGGTTTGGCGATATAGTCATCACAGCCGGCCTTAAATCCCCTTATCATATCTTCGTCAGTATCATCCGCACTAAGGAAAATTACAGGTACATGGCGTTCCTTGTGTATCCTGCTGCATAAATCAAGCCCACTGCCATCTGGCAGGTTAATATCAAGAATAATAAGGCTGTATGAACTGGCCAGTGCTCTTTCTGCCTGTGCAAGTGAGTATACACAGTCAGCTTTGTATCCCTTGCTTTCAAGAAATATCTTTACACCTCCACATATAATTATATCGTCCTCTACTATCAGTATTCTTTGCATAAAGTTCCACCTGCTTTTTATGATTTACCCCTTAAACGCTCAGTTATACTTTCTTTAGAAACCATCTGGTATACAATCCTTGGCACTAAAGTACATATAAACATTATAACAGCAGCAATAACAAACATCAATATAACAGGATAGTGGAATGTTGCATAGTCTGCTATACTAGATGCAAGGTCTGCAACCATGTATACAATAACATTTCCCAAGGTCAGTATCAGTGCTATCGTAATTAATCCATAATACATACCCTCATATACAAGCATATTTTTAACCTGTTTCTTTGTCATTCCAACACTTTCCATTACAGAAAGCTCACCTTTCCTGGTATACACACCAGTAAGCATTACATTTATAAAATTAATAAGCCCGATAAGTATAAGCACTGCAGAAATGCCTCCGCCAAGTATATTCATTGATGACATAGAAGACTGGAAATCTGCTGATATTTCTGATTTAATACTTAACTCACGTACAGATGAATTTGTCTTCACATATTCTTTAATCTTTGATGTAACATATCTTTCTGATTTGGGGTCACAATCCGCAATAATAGTATCTGTATCAGGATGCCCACACAGCTCTGCCATTGCTGCATCACTTATAAGCACCATCTCTGGTGCTCCTGTTTTCAGCCAGTAATACCCCACAGAAAGCCCAAAATCTTCTTCTATTAAAGGACTTGAACCAATTTCAAGTGTCTTTTTCCTTCCACTTTCTTTATCTATAAGTGTAATATTCTTTCCAAGCAGGAACTCTGACTGTTCTATACTGCCTGCTGTTTGTATTAAACATATTTCTCCCTTTTCAAACCTCTCTATATCTATTTTCTGCCTTGCCTTTTCGTTATACAGTTTCATCATATCAGAACTTACTGAAACTACAGGGGAAGAATACTTTTCTTCAATATCTGTGGCATTTTTATAAAAATCTACCAGCTCTTTCTTCTCTTCTTCGCTGGAAGCCCAATTTTCAATAAATGGTTCAAATACTTCTTCATCAAATTCAAATATTGTATCAGCAGAAAGATTTAAATGTACATTTTTAATTCCATCTATATTTTTTATCTGTTCCACAAGCTGTTCTGCATCTTCAAATGTACCATCCTCTGAATTTGTATATATCTGGTAGTCATTAGGCAGGTAAAAATCCACATAATTTTCCAGTTTCATGCTTCCAATAAATGTATTTACCGAAAGGAAAGCCATAGTTCCCATAAATAATGATGCAAATACAAGAACAGCCCTTTTCTTTTCACGGAAAACATTGCGGTATGCCATTTTATATATTTTGCCGCCATCTGTGCCTTTTCTGGCTTTATATTTTACATTATTGTTCCCATTGTACTTAAGTGCTTCAATAGGAGAAACTTTTCCTGCAAGTTTAGCTGGTTTACGGCAGCTTAATAATACTGTTATTACTGCAAATAGTATTGTCCCTATATAAATAAACGGGTTAAAACTTATATTAGATGGCATTACATCTTTGTTTCCACTTGCAAACATTGTTATTGCATATGGAACTGCTACAAATGAAATAATAATACCAAGTATAATCCCTGATGGTATTCCAATAACAGAAAGCCTTATTGCCTGCTTTTTCACAATATTTTTTATCTGTGAAGGTGATGTACCTATTGTTTTTAACATTCCATAAAACCTTATATCTTTTGTAATTGAAATATACATAACATTATATATAAGAAGATACCCGCTAAATACTATTATAGACCCTAAAAGCAATACACATACTGCTGTAACAAAAAATGTATCATTATTCTCTTCTTGTATGTCAAAGACAACATCCCATTCCTGGTTTTCTTTTAATTTAATCTTTTTTTCAATAATACTATAAAGGTCCTGCTGGTGTCCTGATTTGGCAGAAATGCAAAGCACACCATCTTTTTCTTTTGTCATGCCAAGTTTTTTTACATAATTCTCTGAAATAAATCCCCTGAAACCGCCTTTTGAATATGAATAATCAGTAAACCAGCCTGAAAGTTTAAATACTATGTCTTTTCCATCCTGCTCCAGCCTGATATCCATATTTTTCTGTGGTTTATTTATATCCAGTGCATCAAGTACAGATTTTGATACCATTATTTCATCTTCTGCTTCTGGATATGTGCCTTCTATATCGCTTATTGCAGGTGTAAAGTTCTTCTCAAATTCTTCTTTATCATACCAGTCCAGAAGTACATTTGTCCCATTTTCTCCGGTTTCCGCTGTCCCTGTCTGTATTTTTATACCAGCAGCCACCAGGTATTTACTGTCTTTTACTTTTGTTATCTGGCTGTCCTCCGGACTATTTAAGAAAATACTGCTTTTTGTACCTTGCT
Source organism: Lachnospiraceae bacterium (assembly GCA_009774235.1). GTDB lineage: Bacteria > Bacillota > Clostridia > Lachnospirales > Lachnospiraceae > Butyribacter. The sequence goes on along the minus strand of VSNJ01000006.1, from coordinate 4,054 downwards.
GCCTTAACATCATTATACTAAGGTTTTTAACAAGACTGAAACCAATCCCAAATACAGTTGTAAACATAAATGTAGTCAGGACTATTGCAAGAATTATAAAAATATTTCTTGTCCGGTTATTTTTAAGGGTGCGTTCACTTATTTTATTTATTATTTTCTTATTATTATTTTTTAACATCAGCCTCTCCCTCCACTTTTCCATCTTCAATACGTATTATCCTGTCTGCCATAACTGCAATTTCTTCATTATGTGTTATCATAACAATAGTCTGGTTAAATTCACAGCTTGTAACTTTAAGAAGGGATATTACATCCATGCTTGTATGGCTGTCTAAGTTGCCAGTTGGTTCATCTGCAAGTATAATAGCTGGTTTGTAAGCAAGTGCCCTTGCTATTGCTACCCTCTGCTGCTGCCCTCCTGAAAGCATATTTGGCATTGAAGAAAGTTTATTGCCAATACCAAGGGTATTGATAACTGTATTAACATAATCTTTATCTGCTTCCGACCCGTCTAGTTCTATAGGAAGTACTATATTTTCATAGACATTAAGCACTGGTACAAGGTTGTAATTCTGGAATATAAACCCTATATTCCTGCGCCTGAATATTGTAAGCTCCTCATCTGACATAGAGAAAATCTGCTTTCCTGAAATATTTACAATTCCTGAATCTGGTCTGTCAAGCCCTCCAAGCATATTTAACAGGGTTGACTTGCCACTGCCTGATGTACCAACTATAGAAATAAATTCACCATCTTCTATATTAATTGAAACATGGTCAAGGGCTTTTACCTCATTTTCTCCTGAACCATATGTTTTACATAAATCTTTTGACTCTAATATACCCATATCCACACACTCCATTTCCACGCTTTATGCGTAAACAGTTTTTTGTTTTATAAATTATATTTTGATAATATCATACACTTCTTACAATCTGATTACAGCTTTAATTAAGTTTTCTTAAAGTTTGTGTAAATGGAGGTAATGTAAAAGATTAATTATTTTATGCCATGCAGTTCCTTAAATGTTAGGTTTGGCTTGCCAGGCTTTGCTTAATAGTACTAAATAAAAAATAGAAAACAGCTGCATCACTGGCAATAATATACTGTTTTCTACTCTTTATTATTTATTATGTTAATATTATACAATCCTTGTTTTCTTTTGTATCTTTTAGTTTTCTATATTATTGTTATCAATGACTTCCTGCATATCCCAATATGGAATTTTAGTAAAAATATTACGTAATTCATCTGTACATCCTAATGCCATGGCAATTTTTGTAAGTGAAAGCAATGATATCTTTCCTGATGATTCAAATCTCCTGATTGAATTATAACTTACATCACATAGCCCGCTTAATTCTTCTTGCGTAATATATTTGCGCTGGCGTACCATACTAACCCGCTGTGCAAGCTTCTTATCAATTTCTTCTGGCTTTTCCCATATTAGCGCATCCATAATTACCTTTCCTTTCTGTAATCCAAAGCCTGTAGATATGTACAATAACAATTATGTTATCTTTTAACAATAATAACATTAGAACAATTCTACGTCTATTTAATCTATTCGACAAAAAATGCAAGCCTGCCACATTATATAGCAAACTTGCACTTTAAGTTAAAGGTATATTTTTTAGATGTATTTTAATATTATCAGCCTTCTATAGCAATATATTTTGCTTCTTCTGGCTCAGGAAGTGCTTCTTTCTTTGGTATAGAAAGCTTAAGTGTACCATCTTCAAACTTAGCCTTTATATCTTCCTGTTTTACATTTTCACCTACATAAAAACTTCTGCTGCAGGTTCCACTGTATCTTTCACGTCTTATATATTTACCATTATTATTCTTCTCATCATTACTGCTGTTTGTTGTTGCTGTAACTACAAGGTATCCATCCTTTAATTCACCTTTTACATTATCCTTTTTAAATCCTGGAAGATTTATTGTAACTTCATAACCTTTATCTGTTTCAGTTATATCTGTCTGCATTAATCCGCTTGAATTGCTTCCTCTTGTGTAACTCATCCTTGGAAAGTCAAAGAAATCATCCAATAAAGTTTCTCCAAAAATACTAGGCATTAACATATGTCATCGTCTCCCTTCATTTCCTTTAAGCTGTTTTTCTGTTTCTGTATTATGTTATAACATAATTATTAGCACTCGTCAAGAGTGAGTGCTAATAATTTTTGTGAAAAATCTATACATAATTATAACACACATTTTTCTCTCTGCCATTTCTTTAGTTTTACTACTAATATCAAGCCGAAATCCCCCTAAGCCGTCCATTATAATTATGCCAGAAACTATACTTATACAATCAACAAGACAAGGAGAACACATTCCTTGCCTTGCTACCTCCATGTTTGATTATAAGCACGATCATCCTAATTCTGCACATTCACATCATCAATACTAAGAGTGAACGAAATAGTCAGTATACCGTCCCCGACAGAAGCAGAAACACTGCCATCCATTGCTTCAACAAACTGCTTACAGATATAAAGCCCAATTCCTGCACCGTCCGCTGTTCTCGATCTGCTTGCACAGTAGAATTTATCGAACATTTTCTCTGTATCTATCTCATTATCCGATATGGGATTTGATACAGATATATGTACTACTTCATCTGCAGTGAGGGTGAAGTCAAGCCTATCGATGCCATATTTGATACCATTTGATATTAGATTTTGTAAGACTCTTGTGAGCATTTTTCTGTCTGCATGAGCATAGACAGGTTTGCCACTGTCCTCAAAATAGGGCGTAATGCTTTTGGCTTCAAAGTTCGGGAAATTAGCAAGTATCAGTTCGCAGAGCATATCGTTCACATCGACACTTTCCATAACAGGCTCGCAGCCTTTTGAATCAATGATCGACAATTCAAAAAAAACGTTCACAAGGCTACTGCAGTACCTTGCACGTTCAAGTGCGATACTTACGTTTTTCCGCTGTTCTTCATTTTCTGCAAGCTGGAGATATCCCACTACTGCCGTAAGCGGAGTGCGTATGTCGTGAGCAATATCGGCAATTGCCTGTTTTAACTCAGTCTGCTCCCTGCTTATCTCGACTTTCGCCTTATGATCGTTCTCTATCATAAGGTTTATCTTTTTTACGACAGCTTCAAGTTCGTCACCGCCAAGCTGTGTTGTAATAAGAGTAGTATCTTTATCATCGAACTGCTTCGATACCGAGCGAATCCTGCTTTTCAAGGAAAACAGCTTTGCCGCAAAAACGCATACAGCGGCAGAAAGCACAATTATAACAAGTATTTCCACCACTGTATCACCTCCTACTATTTTATCTCGGCTTTTCTGAAAACAAAGTGTGTTGCTGTCAGCGAAATAACTATCACCGCTACCGCAAACACCGCTGACAATGCAAGTGTCCTGTTATCGCTCGTTTGTGCAAGGCTAAAACAGGTCAGCCTGAAAACGCTCTCTCTTATGAAGTTTCTAAGAATATTACAGGACACAAAACTGAAAACAACCGTTACTGCTATTCCCGATGTAACTTTTTTGAGGGCAAAAACAATAAACATAACAATACAGATGTTGGCACATATCTGCAACATTACTACCAGCAGCCAGACAAAATCTGTAACAGAAAATATACTGCTGTCAAACCTATATTTAACAGCAAATCCAAGAACTGTTGCGAAAACATAGGTCAGATGGAGCATCACTGCCATGATAACAGTAGTAATAGTTCTTGCCATGAGTACTGAAAAACGGCTGTATCCTACTTTTATTTCATTATGTATTGTTCGATTTAGAAAATCATTTCCTGCAAACCAAGCTGCAACAAGTGAAACGATAAACATAAAAGATGTATCACAAATCGAAAAAGAAAACACCGTTGCCGTATCCAGATTTTGGGGAAGTTTAAGTAATCCGAGGAAAAATCCTGCTGCTGCAAGAACAGCTGCCGCAAGATACATGATAATAAATCTTTTTGCTTTATATTTTTCGATCATTAACTGATAAGTGAAACCAGATAAGGAGAAAACTATTAATTGTGTTTAAGACAACAGACACAATAATGTGGAGTGAATATCTT
>VSNJ01000059.1 GCA_009774235.1 Lachnospiraceae bacterium | reverse complement strand
GATTGGGAATGGTGTGCTGGTGATTATACTTATACAAACGACTATATTGAGTTTTATAAATTTTATACCACTGTCACTGACGATTGGCAAAAGCACCTGTTAATCAATATGATTGTTCAAGGAATCGAAGATTTGATGGAGCAGTCCAAGGACGAAGCATACATCGATATGCTTTGGTCTAAAGTAAAAGAAATTTTGACAGATGATAAGCATAGGGATACGATCATATATTGGTCTTGTATTGGACAGGAACTTGAAGACTGTTGGCTGATTTCATCTAAAATGAGAGAATTGTTATAATGATATAACGTATAAATTCCATTTGTTGGGGGATTTGTAACAGTTCAGCCTTCGGCTTCCTGTTACAAGCATCAATCTGTACGCCTTCTCACGGACTTCGCAGCGCAGTACGAAGTCCTGGGCTGAACTGTAACGGGGATTTCATCTTTGCGATGAAATCCCTTTTGACAAATGCTCTCCTGGGAGCTGTCAATAAGGAGACAAATCAGAATGGTAAATATAGCAATTGTGGACGATAATAAAGCATTTCTGCAGGAGATGAAACAAAATATAGAAGCCTGCAAAGAATTTACAGCAGATATGGTCTGTGACACTTATTGCAGCGGCGCCGATTTCCTGCAGGCAGACCGTGGGGCATACCAGCTGGCCATCCTGGACATGCAGATGACGGGAATGGGCGGATATGAGATAGCGCAGAAGCTGAGGGAAAAGAATGAGAATGCCGTGATTGCCTTTGTATCCGGGGTGGTTCTGCCGGAGCCGGAGCATTTCCGGGTGCAGCCCTACCGCTACCTGTTAAAAAGCGCAGACATAGACGAGAGAATGCGGGATATCGGGGAGCTTCTGCTGGAAACGAAACGGTGCAGCCGCATGGAGATGGCGGAAGTGGCCAGCGACGGGGAGGCGCGGCGTGTCCCTGTCGGAAGTATTCTTTACATTGAAAAGACAAAGAGGGGAAGCCGGCTCACTGTAGAAGCCGGCGCTGCTGGAGGCAGGAAGACGCTGCAAAGCAACGAGCGGCTGGAGGATTGGTATGCGCAGCTTTGCGCACAGGGATTTGAGTATGCGCATACCAGTTACATCGTGAACCTGAAGGCTGTCACAAAGATCATGCAGAACGAGCTGACCATGAGCAACGGGGACAGGCTGGGGATCAGCAGAACCTGTAGCAAAAAATTCCACCAGAGCTTTTCCATGTATTTCCATAAAAAGTATAAGAGAGGGGCGAAGGAATGATGGAGGCTGTCATGGGCGTTATATTGAAATTTGGCGGCACTCTGTTTGTGCATCTGGTTTTTTATGATTTTTTCAGGGATCAGCTGAAGCCCAGGGTGTGGGACCGGAAGCTACGGTTTTTGATCCTGCTGTTATGTGCGGCAGCCCTCAGGCTGGCCAATTCTTTTGACAGCAGGCTGATAAACCTGATTTTTGGATTGCTGGTCTTGGCGGCGCCGGTTCTGTTGATTTTTAAGGACGACCATAGGAAAGAGGCATTTCTGCTCCTGATCGGCGGGGCGGTAACATTGTTCTCAGAACTTGTAATTGAGCTTTTCTTTGCCAAAATCCCACTGTGGCAGCTGATCAGGGAAGAGCTCCATTATACACGGGAAGCGGAAAAATATATGATGGGAATTCTTTCCTACATACTGTGCTGGTTTGTGCTGCATGGACTGAAAATCTGTTTCCTCGGCACACAGTATAAGATGCGGGAGCATTTTCCGCTGTCTTTTGTGATTCTGCCGTTTTCCACGGCGCTAATCTATCTTGGGATTGCCTTTGGAAATGATGGCGCCGTATGGGCGCAGTACAGCCTGAAATCCGGGCTTTTCATTCTGCCGCTGGCAAATGTACTGCTTTTTTACACGATCAACAAACTGTTTTTTGTCAGCGAGAAAAGCAGGGAGCAGCAGGCTGCGCTGCAGCAAAGATACTATAAGCATCTGGAAGAAATCGACCTGGGACACAGGCGGTATGCCCACGACCTGAAAAACTGCATGGTTTCCATAGCCGCGCTGGCCGCCGGCGGCGGAAACGAGGAGATTTTAAGCCTGCTGGAGGATATGGAAATGGAACTGGATACCCTGACCGGAAAGCGCTATACATCCAATCCTGTTCTGAACGCCATTCTCTGGGAAAAGTCCGTGCTGGCTGACAGACAGGGCGTCCGGATGGATATCGCGGCGGAGGAAAATCCCGGATGGGCCTGCATCACGGGGAAAGATATGATCGTCATGGCAGGCAACCTTTTGGATAATGCCATTGAGGCGGCAAGGCAGTGTGCCCATGGCAGCGTCCATGTGGTGCTGCACGCGCAAGAGCATTTTCTGGTGATGGATGTGGAGAACGCATGTATCAATACACAGATTGCCAATAACGGGGGAAAACATATCATGCCGGCTTCCACGAAGCCGGATGCCGGGAATCATGGTTTTGGGATAGCAAACGTGCGGGATACCGCGCAAAAATATGGAGGGCTGCTTTATACAGAACAGAACGGGGACCGTTTTACCGCGATACTTACCATCGCAAAATCCTGTCTTGCCAGGGACAATGGAACTGTAGAAAAATAACGAAAACAGTTCCGTGGACAGGATACACAGATATACAGCGATGCGAAATGACACGTGAGATGACAATGACCGCCCCAAAATGCCGATTTTGCCGGTTTATGTGCCGATTTGGACGGGGCGCTTTTGCGTGGCAGTCTGGCAGTGCTATAATCATATAGGCACCCGGAGTCTCAAGGGAGATTCCAGGCGATTATGCAGATATGGAGGATTCAGGAAATGAATGAACAAAAGTTGGAAAAGCAGAGGCGGAATCTTGTGGACAGGGGCTTGTTATCGCCGGATGAAAAACTATATGGCTCAATTACGATTAATTATACGGAGAAGCTGGCCGGAAGAATCGAGACATGGAAGCGGGGCGGCGTGGCAATCTTTACGGACCGGCAGGTCATTCTCACCAAGGGATTTTCATGCGAATACATCCATATTCCTTACAGTTGTATTAAGGAACTGGGAAAATGCAATCAGGGATTTTTTCCGATAGGGATGGTAATTACTTATGAAAACAGGGAAAGCGGGGAAATCGTGACAGAAAAGATCTCGCTGGGGAAAAGAAAGAAATGGCTGCAGATTTTATCGGAAAAAACAGGATTATAGCTTTCCAGTGGTAAGGAGCTGCAGATAGACGGTTGGTCATGCAGAACTGTTTTGCAGGACCGGAAAACGGAAACGGAGGTTTATATATGATTTCTTTGGATTCCTCAATTTGGAAAGAACTTGACTCTGTCGGAAGCGATACGGATGAAATACTTCGTGATTTAATGGAAGGAAAAGGAGATTTCCGTGAAAATATGGAAAGTCTGGGTTGGGATTTGAGCCATCAGGCCTGTTATTATGATGCGACAGCCTATGTCCTTCCCCATCTGGCGGTTCTGTGTACAAAACTCTCTCCGGAAGATAAGGCATTTCTGATAACTGAGATTGGTCTTGCCATCGCCGCTGAAGGGGTATGGCCCATCAAACCTGATACAGAAGCCTTTCGAGAATTTCAGGAAGGGCTGAGGGGGCTTCGCCGTGAAACAGAAAAATTGGTCACAAATCCGGACATCGCAGCAGTTTTGGGAAACAATCCAACGCAGAGAGAGAGCTTTGCCCTTTCTGCGCTTGCAATCCTTGGAAACCGGATGCATGCATATGGGATGTGGCTTGTGCTTGGCCATGATTGGGAAGATTGCATCGGCGCCTGCTTATGCGGCTGGGAAGAGGAAGTTATCTCTTTTCGCACAGACAAGGATTATTTTTGCATGGAACCAGTATCGATTGCTCCATGGGACGGCAAGTCCATAGAGGATGAACCTGTGTGGTTTCAGGGTCTGCTTCGCCGGATGGGAGATGAAGAAACGATCCGGTTTCTACCTTTTGCATACGGAACGTGCGTCTGCCCCGGCTGCGGAAAAAGAGCGGCTTACTGGGATTGGCTGGCGAAGTTCATCGGATATGGATGGTGCGGCGGATGATATGCTTTTAGGAGCGGCAGATGATTTGTTTCCTGATGCGGGATTTTCAAGTATTTCAATCAGAATGGAGTGATATCATGGAAGAATTATTGGTTTATGCTATTTTGCTTTATGAGGGATTAGTAACAGAAAACGAGTACAATAAACGGCTTGACGAATTATTTCTCACTACCCCTGAAAATGATGATTTGCTCTATTTGGAATGGGAAACAGACATCAGTAAAGCGATTATTTATGTAAGGACACATATTGATTACAAAAATCTTAACCTTGAACAGTTTGGAAGGATTTTGATGAGTAAATTAAAGGTAGTTTATAAAAATTGTCTGGATATAAAATATTTTGCAAGTCAAATGTATCGCTTATGGGAAAGCTTTCCTGGAAATATTCAGAATATAGAACCGTTCTGGACTCTATGTTATGCCGATGACCCTTTAGCATGGGGAGATGAAAAACAGACCAGAGACATATACGGGCATATGCTGAGTTACTATGAAGGATGATTCGGATCATAGAGTTTTATCAGGGAACACCGGATGCTGTCATGGAACGGTTATGCAGTACAATATCGAAAGCCTTTGAAATGATTCTTTTCCATGTCCGGTCTGCTGCTGGGCGTTTCATATGTATCAGCAAGGCTTTGCACATAGAGATTTATATAGTGCTTCTGTATGCCATAAAGAAGAATATGAGGAGAAAGACAAGGATGACTGCAGGACATGTCTGCGTCAATGGATTACAGCAAAAGAACGTATGGATTGGGTTGTTCAGACTGCAAAATCTTATAACTTTGAGAAAGCATGGTTTAGTGATCAGACGCATTTCATCTGTTATACTTTAAACTATGCTTTGGAAATAAAGGTGTGCGATGGATATTCCATGAGATTTTGTTGTAATGACGATAAATTACTGAAACGGGTAATGTATTCACCTTTGGCAAAGGTTTTTGATACAATAAGTAAGCTTTGGGGTTGTATAGATAGAAAAGATGGATAATAAACAAAGTAAAATCGTAAAATCAGTGGCTGAACTCTTAATGGTATATTCTGCCCAATGCAGATGTTGTAATAACGCATTTGACTATGTGGCAGAAACTGCGGATACAGATATGGTAAGCTGTTTTTGCAGCAGCGTCTATTCATCAAAGAAGAAACAATTAGTAATTGCCCCATTGACAGCAGAAGAATTTTATAATGGACAGGCAGGATTTTAAAAGACGAATTAGGAGCAACGGATGATTAGTTTCTGGATGTGGGATTTCTTAAAATTGGTAACTTTGAGGGATATTTTGTCTTTCTGGACTTGGTGACAGGGGAAGTAGTTCATATTTACCATGAAGCCGTCTATGATATGAGTATTGTCGATGATGTAGACGTATCTGATTATGAAGAAGTCCGCAATTATTTGTCCGGCTTTACACTATGCAAAGATTTTTATGATTTTTTGCGGCTTGTCTGCACAAAGGACATTTATAATGAAGATTGTCTGGAATTTATACTGGAGGTATAGAAATGAAAGAGGAAAAGAAAATTGAATTTACACAGAAATGGATTTGGGACGCAGTAAAGAAGCTTCGGCTGAAACAGCTTTGCTGCTGGTTTGATTAAAAATGATGGAACAGTATAGGAAGCAGGTGGTTATAAACAAAAGCCGGGAGGAGAAATAGATTTGGGACATGATCTGTATATTCAGGCGAGAATCAGGGAAAAGAGAACAGGACGGGTTATCTCCCACGGCGACAGTGATGATTACGCTTCGCAGGAGGATATTGGTTTCTTTGACATATGCTGGTGGTGCGGAAGCCTGGAATGTGATGTGAGAATCAAGATGATTGAAATATGCAGTAGCCATGGAGGAACAGATTATACAGATTCCGATCTGTTTATCCCCATTCCGCCATCAGCGCTGCGTGCCGTTTATGCACATGTGGTAAATTGCTGCTGTTTTCCGAAGGACAAATCCTTTCGGAATCTGACGCTTGAGACGGGATGGATGCCCCCACACGATAGAAACGCATATGAAAAAGCGAATCTGCTGAATGCGGATAAGCTGCATGACCTGATTGCAACGCTTGATGAAATCAACGATGAAAATAAAGTTTTGGATGCTTGTTTTTTATATAAGGAATATATTCCTGATGAAAAAGATTTAAGGCATTTTTATGAGAATCCGTTGGCATATGAGTGGGAATTCAGGATATGGAACTCTTATTAAAACGGTTTAAGAACTGAACAGCTCCATACTTTGGAGTGGGAATTATGAATCATAGCATTTTATCAATTGGTTATAGCAGGACACAAGGAGGAATGTAAAAATGAATAAGAAAATACCTAAAATACTGGAACTTTATGAGGACTATCTCAAATCGGCCATCAAGTTGTCGAATCAGATTATGTTCACCTTGGAGGATACAAAACCATGGGAAAGTAAGCTGGGCGGATGTCCTTATTTGGAAGATATAGAACAATATCCCAAGGGGACAGATGGCGGACCGATGATGTTCCTTGCACAGATCAACCTTGCCGGGATGCCGCCTCTGCCGGAATTTCCACATTAGGGACTGCTTCAGTTTTATATAGAAAATGACGGCTGCTATGGATGGTATGAAGGATGTGTTGTAAAGCACATCTCCGGATATAAGACGGATGAAACAGCGCTTGTCAATGAAAATCCATACAGTGATGATTATGCAGAAGATTTGCCTTTTAGCGACAACTGCAAGATAACTTTTAAGCAGGAAGAGATATTTATAGGAACAGAATGTCCGGAATTTCAGTATAAATTTCAGAATATATCGAAAAAGGAAGAAAAGGCTCTTTTTGAGCTTTGCTGCGCCAGTGGAAGCCGGGTAGGAGGTTATCCGTATTTTGTCCAAGAGACTCCTGCATATTATAAGGATAGTTCGGAATACATACTGCTTCTTCAACTGGATGTGGATGATACAAGCGGATTGATGTTTGGCGATAGCGGTAACTGTACATTTATCATATCCCGCCGAGATCTGCTGGCAGGAAATTTCACCAAGGTACATTATGACTGGCAGTGTTGTTAAAGAGGGAGGCTTTTAACCGCTTACAAGAAAAGCGTGGATTTTGTTCTGGGTTTGCGTATGTGTATGGAACATGATTATCAGAAATTTCAAAGGAGGATTCAAGTGAATTTTGAAGAAATGGAACAGCTGATTTCAGATTATGCAAAGGCGCATCATGCCATGCTGGATTACACCGCACAGAGTATTGAGGTTCTTGATGAAATCATGGAGACCTTTCATGAGAGTGTCAATCCGTGCAGCGAAGAAGGTGATGAGATCCTGGCAGAATGGGCAGCGTGCTTTGGTGTTTATATCGGGGAGACGCTGCTGTGCGTACATTTGTCTGAGAAAGGATTCGCATGGGCGTTGAACGGAGAAACGCCCATGCTTCAAAGGGGTAATGACAGATTATATCCCATTTTCCAAGCGTACAGCCGAATCAAGTATGGATGTGCATTTGATATTGGTACATTTTATCAGATGGCAGTCTGGACAGCTGACCAGGCACCATTTTCGGCGGAGCGTGTAGTGGATGTGGAACTGGTTGAAGCCGGGCATCATGAAAAAAATGTATTGTATGAAGATATTGAGACGTTTTTACTGGCAGTTGTAAACGGAGAGGAAGAGTGCATGATTCTTCGTTCTGAGGATGGATTTCTGCAGTTTTTTGGCATGAATGATAAATTCGTTGCGGAGATGCAAGTCAATTTCCCGGATGGAGACTTTCGCACGTATTCTATTATCAATCAGGAAAGAGAACAAGCGATGGATAAGATTACAGTCCACACAATGCTTGACAAGTCCGAAGTTCCGGCACGCGAAGTAATCTCGCTGGAGATGCTCAGGGCGGCAGTGAGGGCGTATTACAGCAATGTATACTATGAGTCTTTTCTGAAACAGATACCGCATATGGATACGACAGAGTGGACAAAAAGGTATATGGGACTGATAAAATGAGGGCGTTTGCGTTGATATTGAAATAAGAGTATGTACCGGATATTCTATTGATTTTTCTTGTAATAACGATAAATTGTGGACGCAGGTAAAGTATTCCCTTAGTTCATTCCCTGGGTTTTTTATATATTTAAGTGAATTTGGAGGCTGTAGCTCTGAATTTTTACGGAAAGAGGTATGTTAATATGCTTATTTTTCCGGAATTGAAAACAATAGCCGGGATAAGGGCATAAGGGGAGGTGCTGATGAAGAAGTATGCTGTATTAATTGTCATAGGAGTATGTTTAACAGGAGCTGTTTTTTTCATTGTTGGTGCAGAGAAAAGTAGTGGGAATGCAGTGTTTCAGGACAGTTACAATGAATTGGAAGAAGTTTTTTCTGCTTCTCCTCAAACCATGAAGAATGAGAGTATTGGAAAAGCAGAAAGTGACAGTGTGGAAGAAACAGACACATATGTAAGAATATGGACGGCTGAGGAACTGGTTGAAATGGAGAGAAGCAATATCCAGTCTCAGCCAGCACGGCGATATGAAATACAGCAATATAAATACGAAGGAGAAATACCGCAGGATATCAGGGAACTGTCTGACGAAGAGGGCTCAATGGACAGGCCAAACGCATATGGCTGTCTGTGCGCAATGGAAGAATTCTGCGGCGGAACGGATTTTACCATTTCGACAGTAAAGCAGGCAGGATTCAGCTGGATGGTGCTGTTTGAGAAAGACGGTGAGCAGTATGTGTGCGCCATAGGAGAAGCTTGTACGTCTTTTACGATATGCGATATGGCAGTGTGGGAGGAGCTGGAATAGGAAATAGATTGGGGACGCAGATTTCAAAGGAGGAGTCAAATGAATTTTGAAGAAATGGAACAGCAGATTTCAGACTATGCAAAGGCACATCATGTCGTACTGGATTACACCGCACAGAGTATTGAGGTTGTTGATGAAATCATGGAGACCTTTCACGAGAGGGTCAATCAGTGCAGCGAAGAAGAAGGTGATGAGATTCTATGAGTCTTTTCTGAAACAGATACCGCATATAGATACGACAGAGCAGACAAAAAGGTACATGGGACTGATAAAATTCAGAACAATAGGAAGGTGGGTTTACATAATGAATTATGAAAAAGAAAAGAGCAAATACGAAAAGCGCTACGAGGAGCAGATGCGGGAGTTGCTTGTTCTGACCGGGGAATATGTTGGGGGTGCGGGCAGCGTCGCAAAGGGTCTCTGGTCTCCAAGTGCAGATATTTTAGGTTATGTGGATCTGGAGACTGGAGAAACGGTGGAAAGCGAGGGCTACTTAAGCTGGCTTGCGCATGAGGAGGACAAAGCTGGATGGATTTATCATCTCAAAGACCTGACCATTTATCATATCAAATGCCGTAAAATTAAGCCTGAAAAGGTGATGAAGAATGCGCAGCCCCGCTTCTTCAATCATTTTATGCTGACGGAAGTCGTGGAACGAGAGGTAGAGAATCCAGCACTGTCAAAACTATTGGAAAAATATAAAGAGGTTGTTGTTATTGAGGACGGAGACTGCGGAACCTTTACGTTGGAGCGGCATTTCAACTGGTTTGTGGGTACCGTTGGCTGGCTGGGAGAGGACTGTCATGTGACCCTTGAATGCGATGAGGAAAATGGAACGACAGCAGACCGGGCACTGGCGCAGTTTAAGAATATTTACGCAAATCTCAAGGAATGGGATCAGAAATTCCGTGCATTTGCTTCCGGAAAGCTAACAGAACTTGCCAACGACTGGCAGGACGAAGGATACGGTGACGAGGACGGCGAAGCCTTAGCCGCAATCACGGAAGAATCCTTCGTCGGGCGGATCGCAATCAGTGAATTCAGCATAGACGCAGAAGGCGATTATGAAGTCTGCTATGATGATGACGATATGTTCGGAAACCATGTTATTATTGTAAGCGGCAGCGTGGACGGCGGGATGGAGGACGCCCATATCGCCGGGTAGTTCACAGTATGCAAAAGAGCCGCACGTACGGTTCAGTAAGGGTATCGTGAGGTGGCTGTCTGACTGGCCTGCCAAGCAAATCCCGGCAATTCCGGCTGGACATGTGAGGAAGTGACGGATTTCCATCTATGAAGACGGAGAAATGATTTCCATGAAAATTTTGGATAATCGGTTGGCTTTTTTAGAGGAAATAAGAGAACAAACAGAACGGGATATAGAACGGGAATTAGACTATGAATGATTCCGGTTTATGAAACTTTTCATGAAATGATATGAATCATAACATTTTATCAATTGGTTATGGTAAAACGCATAGGAGAAATATAAAAATGAATAAGAAAATACCTGAAACACTGGAAATTTTTTATGGATGCGGAAGGGGGATTTGGAATGGCAGAATTTCTGGAAGGAACGCTGGATACCATGATGGAGCGGTTATGCAACAGCATATCCGGTTTTGATCCGGAATGGGTAACACGCTGCGTACCTGCAACAGAAGAACAGATTCGGCAGTTACAGGATATTTTGGTGGAATACAACTATACGATGCCGGCTGCCTATCTCTATTATTTAAAAAGAATGGGGCAGGATGACGGTGACTTGCTGGAGAAGGAGGATGGCTGTGAGGGGGATATTGGTATGGTTTTAGAGTTGCTGTCTGGCAGGAAGGACTCTTCTGCCCGAAAAGATTTAAAAAATGGTCTTTTTCTGTTTTCCGATAATTATTGGACACAGACCCGTCTTTATATGAAATTATCCGCAGTGGACGATAATCCAATGGTCACCAATATTCAAAATACCTATATTGCTGAAAGCTTTGAAAAGTATCTGTTCCGAAAGGCATTTTATATGTATAAGGGAGAATTTACATATCGTGGGCTTACGAGTGATTCTGTCTGCAAGCGCCATAAGAAAAAAAAGATAGAAGATTGCAGGACATGTCCATATTGCGGGGATACAGTGGAAGAGCGTATGGATTTTATCCATCAGATGGCGGAAACTTATGGTCTGAAAAAAGCATGGTTCAGCGATCAGTCACATTTTATCTGTTATAATGCAAGTTATGCTTTTGAAATAAATGTATATCGAGGATATTCCGTCGATTTTTCCTGTAATGATGATAAATTGTGGACACAGGTAAGGTATTCCCTTGGCTTATTTCCTGAGTTTTTTGCGTACCTGAGTTCATATGGGAATTGAGGAGATGGAAAGGATGGGGATTATATGTATGAGCGTTACGCAAGCTTCAACCGCTATGGAGATCTATCCAAATTGATAACAGATCAGGACTTATTGCAGGTCACAGAGGATGAGAGCGTCTATATTTCTAATGAGAATGATTATGACATTGCAGTGGATTTGGAGAGCTGTTACGCTCCCTTTGATGAAGTGAAGCCATTTATCGCATTTTTAGCAACGCAAATCTGCGAGTTGGACAATATTGCACAGCGGTTTCATCGGAAAAAAAGAGTAAAAAATAATGGGCGTGGTTATGTGAGGCTTCCAAGTCCCACAGGTACATACCAGATTGATTATTCTCAAAGTATGGAGGACAACCCCGCACCACAGGAAGTGAAATTTAGTTTTATTTTAGCCTTTGTTTATATGGAAGAAAAAAACCGGATCAGCTTCGATTACTGGTGTACCACAAGAAATTCACAGCTTGAGGTTGTTTTTGAATATAAAGAGAATAAATTTTTCTTGCGGACGTACGGTGCGATTGACAATATCCCCGACAACTGGGAGGAAGAATAGTTTAGGAACTGTCGTACAATTCCTTATTATCAACTATAGAGGGCAGGAATGGAAAACAGCGAAAGGAGGACGTTTTATGTCAGATAATCATGAATTCATTATTCCAGTAGGAAATCCTGTGAAAAAATTTCCATCCGGCCTACAGGAATTATATCTGGATGTGTGTGAAAACGGTCAGCCGCCAATCTGCCATCAAAGGCTTACAGAGAACAATTTAGAGTGGCTGATCAGGAAAATACATAAAAGGAAAACGCTGGGAGCTTCGCTGTCCTGTCCGGACAGGAATGAGGATTATTTTGAGATTGAGGTAAACCCCAGTTGGATTGCTTTCGAATATGTTGTCAATAACGGTATGGAAGATGAGGCATTTTATTCCAGCTTTAACCCGGCTTATCTTGATTCTGACGAGGAATCCAATACGGGCACAATTTATGGAAGCTTTATGCAGCTGCGTTATACCATGCAGGATCCCAAACTTGCCGCAAAATGCGTGGAGTATTTTGCGCAGACAGGTGAGCTTTATCCGGGAGCGGCATGGCTGGCTGAAAGGAAGGGTTGATGAATTATGGCAGAACTGCATTTTAAAATCAAAAATGCGCTGGTAAAAATGGACTTTATCAGACGGTATGAAGAATTGTCTGCCCACTTCATCGTTTATTTAAGGCGGCTTATTGATATAAATTACCGGATCAAAAAACCGGTCTTTGGGACATATGAAGATCTGGAGGATATTTTGAAAACAGCATTTGAAATGTATGAAGATTTTAAGACTGCTTTCATGTAAACCTGATGCGGTATCGTAAGCTTTGTTCACCTTATTGGTTTATGGAATCAGGAGTGATAGGAGAGGTGTGCAAGAGTTAAAAACAGAATAACGGGCAGATAGGCGCTTTCAGGATGTATATTCTTGCTTTTACCGGATTTGGGGCATTTTTGGAATATTAGACCAGACACCATCATTTAAAAAAGAAAGGAAAACGATATGAAGAAGATGCAATTATTAAAATTATATGATGGCTATTTACAAAAAAATCCCAAGAAAGCTTATATAAGCAATACAGAATTTGAAGGGAGTATATACAAGCTGGTTGACAGTGCATATTTACGGAACAATCAATTATTAAAAGGCGAGAAGCTGCTGCAATATCTAACATTAGAACAGTTAGATGAATTGGATGGCAAATATAATAATAAGCTGAAATGGGATATGCTTGAATCTGATGTAACAGAAGAACAATTAGTAATGTTTGAACAGGAAAATGATTTAACATTACCAAAGCAGTTCAGGGAATTTGCATTAGGATATTCTTTTTTGCAAGGACTATTTTATCCGGAATGTGTGGCTTCTGATTTTTGCTGTGAGGGAATTTACGATAAAAAAACGGGAGATTTTATGCCTTTTACAGATGAGGAATGGGAACAGGATGGATTAGTTGGGAATACATCAGTTGATTTTTTGGGTATTAGTAATCCAAATGGTTTGTAGCACTTTAAATATTGGAAAAAATTTGGATTTATCCATATTGGAGTTGCTGACAATGAGGAATGGCTATTTCTTGATTGTAAAACAGGGGAAGTACAAAGCTGGCAGCATGAAGAGATAATGTTACAGGTATGTTCGAAAGAAGAATTTAAGAAGGAAAGCAGAGAAGGGGACTTCTGGTTTAAAGATTTTGATATATTTCTTAGATGGCTGCTTGGAAAAACAATTTATGATTTTGATAAGGCAGAAGAAGAAAAATGTCAGTTGATACAAAAGCGAAAAGAATTAATTAATGAACCCCAAAAAAATATTATTTACTTATAATTTCTTAAAACAACTTAATTGACCTGCGGTTACTTTTTTATGTATTCAATATGGTTTGTTACGGGCTGCAGAACAGGAGGATGGACATGGGAGAGATGAATGATGTAAACGTAAGCGAAATGGGTCTGCTCGAATTTCGCAAGTATTGTAAAAGTTTAAACGTAAGCGAAATGGATATGCACGAGTTTGCTATGTATTGCAAGAGATGGACTGAAAGATGGAACAATCCGCAGACAGAAGCAGAAAGGCTGGTATATGAAATAGCGGGCAATAAAAAAAGGAAAACGAATCAGGAATGGCTGGATCTGCAAAAAGAGGTACGGGAATTTTTGAAGACTGCAACAGAGGAGGACAGAAAACTGATAGGAGGCTATACAGAATCGCTATGTATGATCTGCAGCGCCATAAAGGAAGGTCTGCTTTGAGGGATTGTGAATATGTTAAGTGAAGAATTGAGTGAAGAGAAACGGAAGGAATATGATGCATTGACTGCAAAAATGATGGGAGAGACTGAAGAAGAACTTGCAAAGCTGCCGGAAAGGAGGAAGGGGCAGTTGGATGGACCAAGAGATAAAGTTTACAGAGATATTTCCAATAAGTACTTGCCGGAGATAAGAAGAATTTTAGGAACTGTTAAGAAACAGCAATAAATGGACAGCATGTTTTGGAGACTGCGGAGATATATACGATGGATAACGAACAAAGTAAAATTTGTGAGGGGTAAATATGGGTGTGTTAGAAACTGTCCTTAATTCAAGAAAAATTCCAAACTGGCTGATTCCGTTTGCCGATGAATATGGGGAACCCTTTTCTGCTTCAGCGTAAGAGAAGAGGATTGCGGCGCAATCTATTATTATAATCACGAGTTTGAATATGGCGAGAATCCGGAGGAATATGTGACCTATCTGGCAGAGACGATTACAATATTTATCAATTCATTGGTTGAGGAAGAAAATGACGAGGACGGCGAAGCATAAATGGAAAGAGATGAACTTATTGAAAATCTGCGGACAACTCTTCTGTGGGAAACTGTGTGTGCCCATATTGAAAGCAGGAATGAAGCGGATGTTCTTTTGCAAAAGGCGGGCATGGAGAACGGTGTCGCTGCCGAATGCGCAGAGATTCAAGACAGCGAGGATTTTTTTCGTAACGGACGTTTGCAAAAGCGGCGGCAGGAAAGCTGGATATACCAAATCCGGTGGGCTATCCGTATGGTTTGTATGATTTTGTGGTCATGGGAAAAAAGGAACTGTTGTCTTTCGACGGCATTGTCAGCGTTTCTTCCATCTGGCCGGGTGGTTGTATTGTAGCAGGAGAGATGACAATTATGGATTTAAACAGATAATTGCCGGTTAAAACCTTTTGGTATTTTAAAATCTAAAATATTCATAGTTGACAAAAAGATAAATCAAGAAATTATGGAGGGGAAAATATGTTTTTTCATTATGACTTGTTGGAAGAAACAAGAAAAGAAATTAAGAACATACGGTTTTTCAGAGAAGATGTTGATATAAATGCAGAGGAATACGAAGTCATACATGATTATGACGAAGCATACGAAAACGCATTTGACAGAGAGTATGAAGAACTTGAAGGACAAATTTGGGTCGATATTTTGGAGGATGAAATGGGAGAAGTGCGTGGGATAATTTATGAGCATGACAACTATGCGGAATTAAATAAAATTGTACGTGGCATAGAAATTCCCGAGTTAGATGATATTGAGTTTCCGGTTGATGACATCAGCGTAGAGCAAGAGATGTACAGCGAGATAGAATTGTGCGCAAAAAGCAGATTTATCTGCGGAAAGGGAAACGCATTTTTCGAGAGTTTGTTCAAGGCATATAAACTCGGCGTCTGGCCATGCGGATGGAGGAATGGAAAAATAATCGTATACGTTCCTGCTGATAAATGACATGGTATATATTAATATTTTACGCAGAAAGGGAATGACAATATGAAACTTTATTTGAGTGCCGATACCGATATAGAAGATGTTGAGATAGACTATATTGAAGTTAAATTGGCTACTGATGAAACTGTGACAGTGGACTGGGATGAGAGTGACATTGCATGGGAAGACAATGGTTTTAATGCCCGCTATAAGGGTGTTTATTTCGATGAGGAGTATGCGGATGGGAAGCTGTCCAGTCTTCATGGGATGCAGATTGAATATATTAACCTCTATACGGAATCTGACAGCAATTCAGATATTGTCATAACGGATATGATTTTTGAGGATGAAGGAGAACAGTATACCCCGGAACATCTCCTTCCATATGTTATAAGTATGGAGGGGTGAGATGCCATGAAAAACAAATTGGTTTGGGAACAGTGGTTAGATTTCAGTTAGGCAGATTAGGAGAATATAAAGATGTGGAAAGACCTGCTTTCCAGATGGCTGTCGATGACGACTTGATACGCAAGAATCCGTTTGAGTTTCAGCTTGCCACGGTTGTCGTAAATGACAGCGTGACAATGGAAGCCATCACAAGAAAGCAGGAACGGGCTTTTATGGAATTTGTGATACAAGACAAGCATTTTTGCAGATACTATGACGGAATCTACATTTTATTTAAAACAGGGCTTCGCATTTCTGAATTTGTAGGATTAACGCTGAATGATATTGATATGCAGGACAGGAAAATCAATGTCAACCATCAATTACAGCGGAAAAGAAATATGGAATATGTGATTGAGGATACCAAAACCACAAGCAGCACAAGGGAAATCCCGATGTCCGACGAGGTATATGTGTGTTTTCAGCGGATTATTGCGAATAGGAAGAAAGTAAAAAAAGAGCTTATGATTGACGGCAAATGTGGTTTTCTGTATCTGGACAAAAATGATATGCCGATGGTAGCCTTGCATTGGGAGAAATATTTCCAACATATCCGAGAAAAGTACAATAAAATTTATCAGGTTCAAATGCCGGAAGTTACCCCTCATGTCTGCCGCCACACGTTCTGTAGCAACATGGCAAAGTCTGGAATGAACCCAAAAACTTTGCAATATATCATGGGGCATAGCGATATAGGTGTTACGCTGAATACATACACCCATGTACAGTATGAGGATGCCGAAAAGGAAATGAACAAAATTCTTGAAGTAAAACCGAAAAGGAGAAATGCCATGTAGGATTGTCGGGTTGCCAAGTCATTTCCGGCCAGGGGAATCTCCTTGAAGTACAAATTTTTGAATTTACTTCAATTTTACTTCAAATTCGCAACAAACTATGCTAATTTATGCAGAGTTATACATGATTTTATAAAAATATGCAAGAAAGGAAAATGCTCGAAAAGCCAGTAAATACAAGGCTTTGCAGAGTTATTCAAAGTTATGCAAGATATAATAAAAATACTATTCGTCTGCCACGGCAGGATTTGTTGGCCATGGTAAAATGCTTATAAATCCAATATTTTTTGTATTTCTTACTCAATTTTACCAATAATTTACCAATATTTCTGGAGAGTCAGACTTGCAATTATTAAACCAGAATGAGGAGATTAACAAGATGGATGAATTGAAAAAGCATATTTATGATGAAAATAATGGACTGCATTATACGTTGGTAGGCGGTTACTATGTCCCGGACTTGAAGCTGTCAGAGGAAAACCACCCTATCGGACATTATGGGGGGGTGCATCGGGAATATCTCAAACAGGAGCATACGGCACGGTACAGTTCCCTTATCCTGACCGGGAAATTGTGAACATACCTTGCCGATCTGAACGAGCAGGCGGAGGAACGGCTGGACGTAATCATCGAGCAGATGAAAGCCACCGAGGGAGTGACCGAGGAACTGAAAGCCCGGAATCAGCTTGAATGGGTAGGCCGGATGAACAATATCCGCAACCAGGCAGAGGAAATCATAAACAGCGAAATGATTTATATTTGATTGGACATGGAAAGGCCAGCCGGCACCCGGCTGGTCTTTCTAACCTTCCCTGCGCTCCAATACCGCCCGAATCATGGAAACGGCGATTTTCTGCTGGCTGGGCGGCGTGCTTTCCCATAGCTCTGCCAGCTCCCGTATTTTGCTGACCTCATTATCTTCCAGCGCATCCCGCAGCAGATAATCAGGGGAGATTTTCAGTGCGTTGCAGATATTGATAAATACGGGCAGACTGGGAACCTTTGTCCCGCCCTCAATCTGCCGGAGGTAAGTTGCGTTGATATTGCACAGCTCCGAGAGCCTGTCCGCCGTGAATCCCCGGTCTTTCCTCACCATGTTGATACGTCTGCCTAATCCTTTTCCTTCCATAATGCCCACCCATTTCATAAGCTATTAGCATTTATTTTATTCACTTTTAGACTACATCACGCATAGAGATTGCAATAGATTCTAAAAGGCTATATAATATTAGCTAATAGACTATAAAATATGAAAGTGGAACAACAGAATGGAACTGAACTATTTTAGGGACAGGCTTTTTGATTTACTGAACGACAACGAGGGGATGGGGATTGCTGACTTGAACGCAGACGAGCGGGACAGCCTGCTCACTGTCAGGACAGAGGACGGGAACGTATTTGAAATCGTATGCCGACAGGCAGCGGGGAAGGAGGACGGATGGATGACCGCAAACTGACCGTTTATAATGGGCGAGGGGCTTTCAAAAAATCGCCACCGCAGATTCTATTACAGGGGAACTGGCTGGAAAAGACTGGCTTCTCTGTCGGTGACAAAATCACCATGAAATGCCAGAAGGGGCAACTTATTATAATTAAAGATGAAGTAAGAACAGATTCAAGAGAATGACCCTATTGCAAATAATATATGTATCAAGCATATATTATTTGCAACATGTAAATTGTATATATTATATATGTACGCAAATACATGATATACATTGCCTAAAAAATGCGATATACTATTTCTTGGAAGGAGTGATAAAAATGTCTTATCAAATTGATAATCAGGAAATAGGTATTTATATTTCGGGATTAATTGAACGGGAATTTAAGTATGCGCGCCAGTTTTGCAGGGCATATCTTCAAACAGATGGTATAGATGAACCTACCAGAGAAGGTATTCAAAATATGGCAAACCGTCTATCCCAAATAAAAAAGGGGGCAAATGCAATTCAGATTCATGATTTACCAATCTTTTCAGAATTGCTTAATGTTTCTTTTGAACAGATATTAAGTGCTGGGAAATGTGGCGAACCTAAAAATAATAGAATGACAAATTATACTGTTGCTCAATCGCACAACGAAGCCGAATGGATTGCTTACATTGATGAGAAAGATAAGCCTATCCTAAATTCGGATGAATATGGAAAAACTGTACTGGATTATGCAATTATGTTTGGAAATTATGATTTTCTGAAATTTTTAATAAACAAAAACTACATATGGTTTGACAGTCGAAAAGATAATGATTATGTTATGACATTTGGTGCAGGGACAAACATTCAGCGTAATAAATTTGAAGAACGTGACAATGGTGTCTTTATACGCAAACCCGATATGGATGATTTGCAGTATAAGCTTGCGACAGAGGATCAATTAAGAATGTATATCATTTACTTTGCAGCAGACCACAATGATGTGCCTATGCTGAAAAAGTTGAGGGCAAGGGAAATCCCGGAATTATATTATAAAGCGCATTATCTGTCTTGTACATGCCCAGATTTTGATGTTCATTATGACAAAAGCATGGTAAGTCATATTGCAAAATCCAGCGATAAGGTACTGGATTATTTCACAGATCCATTTGAAATCCGAGACAGAATCCGATATAAAGACGGTAGTAATCGCAAGCATGTATTTGTGTTTCCTTACATTTCTCAACTGTTGGATATGCTGATTGAAAACAATAGCTCTTTTTTGAAAATGGCATTGGAAAAATCTATTGAGCATAATGAGAGTACAAAAGAAAAATTGAAATCATTGATAAAGGAATCTATCAACAATGGATGTTATTATGGAGATTATTGGAAAAGGGAGGTTAATTTCCATGAAAACGGAAATATTATTCACTTTCGAGATCCTCTTGCTGTTGCAGGAATCATAACCAATATAGCCAGAGCAACAAAGAAATCTGCAAATCCCCAGATAAATTGTCTTATTAAAAGATTGAATGATTCATACAGGGAAATTAAATATATTACAGAAGAGGAGATCGTATGAAGAAAGCTTTCAATGTGTTATTATTTTCATCACTTTTTCTTATGTGTGGTTGTTCCGCTCCAATCTCTCTTCCTTATGAGGATGATGCCGAAATTCTATACAACAATAATGTTGAAACTTTAAAAAACTGGTCTTTTCAATTTAATGAAGAGACAAATGATTATAGCCTTTTCTTTGGTTTGCTTAATAAAAATAATGAAGAGATATCAGCAGAGATTGATGTTGATATCCGAATTGTAAACGATGAAGGTGAAGAAGTTTATGAAGAAACAAAAAACGTTTTTGAAACCGATTTTGATTACTATACAAGTCAAGCTGCCGAGGAACAATACCTTGCAGAATTGAGAATACCTGCCGCAGATATCATTTCTGGAAGATCATCAAATGGGACAGTTTTTTTTAACGGTATATAAAAATGATACAGTATGTTTTGATGAAGTGAACTGTAGCGCACTTTATTGTCTGCCGATTTCAGACGCGGAACTTATATTTGACACATTTCCATTAAGCATAGACGTGAAAGGATATGACGGAAGCATTGAGTCCACAATACAGATAGAAGATGTTGCATATTCATTTGAAAAAGATTATATTCCACAAGTAAAAATTACAGTTTTCGGCGTTAAAACCTATGGCAGACAGGATTCTATGCCAAATTATGATATTATAAGGTACAAGCTATATGACAGTGGGGAATATATGGTGGTTTCAGGTAGTATATATTTGGATTCTCTTGACCAAGGGGATAAATTTAAGGATGATTCAGTAGTGATTTATGATATCATACCGAGAGAAACTTATAGATTTATTTTGAGTGAATATGACTGGTAAATTAGTGAGTCCATGATAAAAAGGCAATCGGGGAATAATCTGTAAATACCACCAGCAAATTTTATTATCAATAAATGAGACTTTGATATGGGAAAGCATTTTTTTGATTATAATGAGGGAGATTTTTTACACTCTATTTCGGATAATATGGCAATAAATTCAGATGGGGACTTTTTAATGCGGATGGGCGATAACATGGCGATGGATATGGATTCGGGAGAGTTGCATTGTATTTCCGGTTGGTCAGACGATAACGATGATGACTGATTGTCTGGAATTGTTTATGTAAAGAAATTTAGGAGAAGTGAGAATACTTCCTTGGAGTAGTTGTTTAACTAATGTGCTTGAAAACTATAGTAAACGACTTTAAAATCTTTACTTTTACACATGATGGCGAATGCCATTACTGTGATGGCATTCAGGCAAAGTAAGAATAGTTATGACGTTTACTATAAATCAAAATTATAGAATGCTGTTGCATGGAGAAAAACCCAAGCAACGGCATTTCCTTATCTCCGCTTCATCCTGCTCAATGGGGAATCCTTATATACCGGAGTTTTCTTCATAACATTTTTCAGAACCGTGCGCTCCTGCTCCGTCAGCTTTTCATACCGGATTTGAAGCTGCGTACACATAAGGGCAGTGAATACATCCAAATAAGAACCCGGCACAGCCAGTGCCTTTTTTGCGTTCTTGATTAGCTTTATGGCATTGGAGTTGTCCAGCGCACTGTCCGTATCGTCCTTGTGCGCTTCCCTTATGGCATGGAGGATAGCGTTCCAAGTCCGGTGCGTGATCTGACAGAAATAATCTTCTTCCTGTATCTGCATGGCTTCCAACGCCTTTAAGGCAGTGTCTTCCTCTATCGGCTGGTATTGGGAAAGGACTTGCCCCCATAAGTGCGAACTTAAGCAAGCAATCCTGGTAAAATTGCTGTATGGAACTCGTTATTCTGGTTTTTTCGGTACT
>VSNJ01000058.1 GCA_009774235.1 Lachnospiraceae bacterium | reverse complement strand
ACTTAATACCATGTATATCCTTGTTGAATAAAGGTTGTAATAATTATTAGTTTTTTTATCAATATAATCCATCTCTTTAACATAATCACAGCTAATAAAACTTTGTAATTCTGACAGCTGGCTATCTATCACCTCTCTGGCTGCAGTTTCATCTTTAACATATAAATCCTGGTATTCTTTAACCATATTTTCATAAACTTTCGTATTTGTAATCTGTCTGAGCATCTTTTCAATTTCAGAAATATAACCAGGTATTAGTCCGTCTTTTTTTATAAAGAAATAGTCATTAAAAAAGGATTTCATTATCTCATCTTTAATAAGAAACTGCCCTAATTCATTAGTTTCTGTTATCTTTATAACCATCTGCATAATAGACCTTATGCTGTCTTTTAGTACCATAAGTTCATTTTTCAGGTCTGAAATGCTGTCCATAGCAGGAACAAGTATATTAGAATATGGACGGTATGTCCTTCCATGGTCATTAATAAACGCTGAATTTAAAATATCATAAACAGAAAAAATATGGTTTGTTAAAGCTGCCCTGTTATCACGGTTAAAAATTTTCTCTATAGCACCAATTATCTTCCTGCAATATGGCACAACAGTTGCAATATTGTCACCATTTCTTCCGATTTCACGTTTTGAAATCCAGCCACAACGCCTGAAATATGCCAGAATAGCACTTGCATTTTCAGTTTCTGGTTTCTTACTGCTAATATTTTCATCTTTATTGCCATAATTGTCTTCTTCTTCCACTGCATATGCACAATTCCGAAGATATAAAACCAATGCATCTGTTGCATCAGTTTCATATAAAACCGGAACTGTTTTAGATTTTTCGATAAGTACCAGAATACACTCATAATATATTCTTTTATTTTTACAACAAAGCGGATTAAAAAAATGTTCATATTCTTCATTGTCAAAAAGTATCATTTTAAATCTCCTTAAGTTGGCCAATTATATATATTTCTTTGTATACTTACTTATATTCTTTATTAATAAATTATACCATAGTTAACATAATTTTGCTATTATCTGCAGATTAGCAGATTTATTAACTAAAATATTATAAAATACAAAATCCCCTATAATAAATTATAGAGGATTTTTGTATTTATAAATAATGGATTTTTGTATTTATTATTCTTCACTTTCACCTTGCAATGCTGCAAAACCTTCTTCACCTGTACGTACTTTAATAACATTTTCAACATCATATACAAATATTTTGCCATCACCAATATTACCAGTATAAAGGACTTTCTTTGCAGTTTCAATTACATCCTGCACTGGCACTGCGCTAACTACTACTTCAACTTTCATTTTAGGAAGCAGCACTATATCAAGTTCTGCACCACGGTATTTTGTAACCATTCCCTTTTGTGTACCACATCCAAGTACTTGTGTCACTGTTATTCCCATTACACCGATTTCATTAAGTGCTTCTTTAAGTTCATCAAATTTACTCTGTTTACAGATAATAGAAATCCTTGTAAGTTTCTCCGTAAGTGTTTCACCTGTTTCTGTAACTACTTTCATTGCAGACGGCTGTGAAACTGCTGGAACATTCTGTACTTTAACTGCATTATCCATAGGAACATTTCCTGTAAGTGTTTCAATAGATGTACCTGCAGAATAAAACATATTTCCAGCTGGCATAAAGTCTGCATATGCGGATGGAAGCCCATGTTCTTTAAGGTCAAGACCCACCAGCTCTTCTTCTGGAGTTACACGCAGTCCCCATACTTTATCTATAACTTTAAATATAATTGTCATACATATAACTGTATAAATACCTGTTGAAACAACACCAAGACACTGTATTCCAAGCATATGTACACCACCACCATAAAAAAGTCCGCTATTTACATCAAAAAGACCAACTGCAACTGTACCCCACAAGCCATTAAAACCATGTACTGCAACTGCACCAACAGGGTCATCTATCTTAAGCACACTTTCAATAAACCATACACCAAAACATACAAGAAGACCATCAACTATACCAATAATAATAGCTCCAAAAGCATCTACATTAGCACATCCTGCTGTAATTCCCACAAGTCCTGCAAGTGAACCATTAAGACACATAGATACATCTGGCTTTCCATATTTAGCCCATGTAAATACCAATACTGCAAGTGTTGCAAATGCTGGTGCTAATGTTGTGGTTCCAAGTATTCTTGCCATTTCTGATACATCTGATGCTGCTGCACCATTAAAACCATACCATGCAAACCATAAAATAAAGCAGCCTAAAGCACCCAGTGGAAGATTATGTCCTGGAATAGCATGTGGCTTACCAGTCCGTTTACTAAATTTTCCAATACGTGGTCCTAATATTGCTGCACCTATAAGCGCAGAAATACCACCAACCATATGTATAACACATGAACCTGCAAAATCAACAAATCCAAGTTTTGCAAGCCAGCCCTGGCTGTTCCATGTCCATCCAGCTTCAACAGGATATACAATAATACTTATAATTGCTGAATATAAACAGTACATGCTGAATTTGGTTCTCTCTGCCATTGCACCTGATACAATAGTTGCACAGGTAGCACAGAACACAAGCTGGAAAAAGAAATTTGACCAGTTAAACCCTTCAAAATCTGTAAACATTCCATATTCAGGCCTTCCAATAAAACCGCCTATATATGAGCTTGAATTCATAATACCATAACCAAATAAAATAAATACTGCTGTACCTATACAAAAATCCATAAGATTCTTCATAATTATATTGCCAGCATTTTTAGCCCTGGTAAAACCTGCTTCTACCATTGCAAAACCTGCCTGCATAAAAAATACCAAAGCAGCCCCTACTAAATACCATATACTCATATCCATAATAATTGCCTCCTTTTTGCCGCATAACCTGGATTATGCTTACAAATAATATATTGCTTACAGCTGCCGCGTCCGGACGACAATAACATCTGGCAGTAAGAAAATAAAAAAGACGCCATGGGTTACTCCATGACGCCTTTGTCATAATTCATTATATGCAAATAAAGTTTTGTGTCAACTGTTTATTTAAAATTTATATTTTTTTGTTAAAATTTAACAAAATAATATAAATAAACTTATATTTTTTATATACTTTTTAAAGTTTATATAACAATTTATTTTCTTTAATTCTAACCAGCAATAATTTTAAAAAGCTTGTCAGACTGCCTTGCAAAAATCTCTGGCGTTGATACCTGGCTTGGCAGGCCAATTATATCCCATGTTGCTGTCCACGCCAGATATGGTTTAAGCGGCAGGAAATCTTTTACCTTAATATGGCATCCATCACGTACAAGCAGTCCATCCTGTGCCATCTTTTTTGCATCAAAATACAATCTCGCCCCAGTTAAATACTCTGCATTTACATCCATAATAATTTCTCCTTGCTGTTTTGAGTTCACAACAATTTCCCCAGAAATACCACTCCCAAACATTATATAATCACTAAAATCTGACGGGTCTCCAAGTTTTATTCCAATAGGCTCTTCTTCTTCAATAGATTTTCTGGCTTTCAGTTTGTTCCAGCTTTTTAACATACCATCTTGTTTTATTAATTCCCAGCTAGACATTGTTGTACTATGTACCAAAACATCTGGTTCATTTTCACGTAAGAAAGGTTCATTATATTTATGCCCTTTATAAAAGTCCATGGCTATCTGAAAATCCGTTTCACTTGTCACTAATAAAATGTTTTTACCATTATACTGGTTAAAACCAATAAAATCCCCAACTGCCATTTTCCAGTCTTTGTACTGGGAACGGCTAATTTTTATAGTATAAGCACAACCATTGCTGCTTCCGCACATCTGGCTGTATTCTTTACTATTAGTAAGCATTAAAATAATCCATGAACTATCATATTCCTGTCCAGTAACAGGATTTATTTTATTTTCTTCCAGTTTGTCAGTTCTGTAGAACATTTTATCCCAAATCCTTTCAAAAAAATTGTCTGGATACATTTACGAGGGAAGTGTTTAAAAATCCATAAATATAATAGCTTTGGCTATCTCCAGACATGCATTGTCTTAAAAACTTTACCTTTATAAAAACCTTCTATATTATAACACCAATTTATATGTATTTCCAATAACATAGATACTCAAAATATCTTATCCGTCTCTTTACAATTTACCACTACCATGCTACTATTAAGGAATATTATACAAATTTAAAAAGGAGATACTGATAATGTTAATTAAAAACAGAAAAAAAGCCTTAACTTATATGTTAATTTGCAGTATGATTTTATTACAATTTAATAAAAAGGCACAAGCAGTTTCTATAAGAGAAACAGATGTAGAAACGGCAGCAAACGGTAATGAACTTTTAGGGGTTTCTGGTAAATTTGAAAATGTTGCAAAAGATGATATTTTAAACAGGGTCAATGAAATACGTAAAGAAGCCTGCCAGAATGGATATATAAACCCTTCTACTGGTATGAAATTGTCAGAAGATGATTATGTTGAAATAAAATGGTCGTCAGGACTTGAACTTATTGCACAACTGCGTGCAGCAGAATCTACAATATATGAATCACATGAACGTCCAAATGGTGAAAGATGCTTTAGCATATCATATAATAATACACGGTCATGGGCAGAAAACCTTGCATGGAACCATTCAGGCATGTTACAAGGGATTGAACAGTGGTATGGGGAAAAAGAAGACTGGGTAAAACAGAACACAAATACTGTTACATGACACTATGAAAGCCTTATTAACCCTAAATATAAATATATTGGTACAGGTTCTTTTATAAGGACAAGCGGAGGCTGGTATGGAATATCTGCAGAATTAAGCACTGAAGAAGGGCTTGATGAATCAAAATCAGACCTCTCTGGAGAGAAAATCCAGATAATTGAAGTACAAAAAAACCATATAGGAAAAACAAAAATCCAAGTTCCAGCTAAAATCAAAGCTGGAAGTAAAAAGAAATTAAATGTTGTTAAAAAAGTTACTTTTTCTGGAATTATGGGTGGTACAAATATTACTAATGGCATAGTTTTAAAAGAAATAACATGGAGTTCTTCTAAAAAGTCTGTTGCATCAGTTAGTGCTGATGGCACATTAAACGCAAAAAAGGCTGGAAAAACTACTATTACAGCAAAGATTAAAGACGGAAAAAGTATAAAAACTACTATAACTATACAGAAATAAAATTACATATAAATAAGACAAAAACGAGGCTGTTGCATTAATAAAATACCATACAAAATATAAAAAATTTTGTTTTATAAAAATATTATATTCTGTATTTTTTATTCTTATTGTGCCAGCCCCGTCTTTTA
Source organism: Lachnospiraceae bacterium (assembly GCA_009774235.1). GTDB lineage: Bacteria > Bacillota > Clostridia > Lachnospirales > Lachnospiraceae > Butyribacter. Next base: position 16,362 of record VSNJ01000058.1, on the reverse strand, counting down.
TTTTAGCCAGACAGCTGTAAAACACCCTTATAATTATTTTATAGTATTCTGGCAAAAATCTGGACTTATTCTAAAATAAGTAATTTCCATAATCCACCTATTAATATTACTTTTCTGTCTAATAAATGTTCCCACACAGTCTTTTGGATTTTTTCAAATGAAACTGGATATTCCAGTCTTTCTTTTATACGTTTTATGGTATATCCCTTATCTGCCATATGGCGTATTACATTTCCACCTGCTATATCAAATACAAAGTTTGATAATGCATTTTCAAAATACCTGTCTCCCATAATTATCTTCCTTTAACCACATTGGTAATAAATTGTTTCTATACCTCTAATTCTATAATCAAACCTTTCCCACTGTTATATTTAAAAAACTGTTCCTTCCAGTCTTTCTTTAAGCATTGTATTACGCTTTGTAACTTGCATATTATTTACAGAATATTCTAATGCCTTTCTTGTCCCTACAATAACAAGTATTTTCTTTGCCCTTGTGATACCTGTATAAACAAGGTTTCTCTGAAGCATAATATAATGTTCCATTAACACAGGCATAACAACAACTGGATATTCTGAACCTTGTGATTTATGTATTGTTGTGGCATATGCAAGTACCAGTTCATCAAGTTCTGAAGCATCATACTCTATATGCCTCCCATCAAAATTTATAATTAACGTACGGTCTTCCAGGCTTGTTTTCTCTATTATTCCTGTATCCCCGTTAAAAACCTCTTTGTCATAGTTATTTTTTATCTGCATAACTTTATCATTTGTACGGAATATATAACCTCCATGCCTGATTCCTGGCCCGCCTGGATTTAGTGCTTCTTGTAATATAATATTAAGATTTGCCGCCCCTGCTGCCCCACGCTGTAACGGCGACAATACTTGTATCTGTGATGGTGGTATTTTATAGTAATTTGGTAAATTATACTTTACAAGATTTACAATCTCTTCTGCTGCCTGCCCAGGTGTTTCTTTTTGTATAAAGAAGAAATCAGAATTTTTCCCATTTGATATGTCTGGCATTTCCCCTGCATTAATCCTGTGCGAATTCATTATTATACGGCTGCTCTGTGCCTGGCGGAATATCTTTTTAAGTTCTATTACAGGAAATTTTCCACTGTCAATTATATCACGGAGTACATTCCCTGCACCTACAGATGGAAGCTGGTTAATGTCACCAGCAAGCACAAGACGCATATCTTCTGGAAGTGCTTTTAACAGTGAATTCATAAGTACAATATCAATCATTGAACATTCATCAACAATAAGCACATCCCCTTCAAGCGGGTTTTCATTATTTTTCTGGTATCCCTCTGGAGGTTTGCATTCTAAAAGGCGGTGTATAGTCTTAGCCTCAATACCTGTTGCCTCTGTCATGCGCTTTGCTGCCCTGCCTGTAGGCGCAGCAAGAAGTATTTTTAAACCATGTTCCTGGTACATAGCTATAATTCCTTTTGTAACAGTAGTCTTACCTGTGCCTGGTCCTCCTGTCAGTACAAGGACTTTTGACATTGCAGCCTGCTTTATTGCATCTGCCTGTAATTTATCATATTTGATATTTAACCGTTCTTCTATTTTTGTAATATCTGTACTGCCTTCCAGATTTTTCCCTGGGCGGTTTGCCAGTTTAATCAACTTGTTTGCTGTACCTGTTTCAGAATAATAAAACGGAGGAAGGTATATTGCATTTTCTTCAGTAATTAAATCATTGTCCTTTACCATCTGGTCAACTGTCATTACAATATACTCTTCTTCAGCGTTAAGCAACGCTGACGCCTTTACAAGCAGCTGTCCATGCTCTGCATAGACATGGCCGGCACCAGCAAGCTCACCCAGTGTATACATAATACCACTTCTAAGCCTTATGTATGACTGCTTGTCTATTCCAAGGTTTTGTGCAATTATATCAGCAGTTTTAAAACCTATCCCCCATATATCATCTGCAAGACAGAATGGGTTTTCCCTTACTTTTCTGATGCTTTTATCTCCATACTGGGCATAAATTTTAGCAGCAAAGGATGTATTTACACCACTTTCCTGCAGGAAAAGCATAATATTCTTAATTTCTTTCTGCTTTTCCCAGCTTTCATATATCATTTCTACACGTTTCCTGCCAATGCCTTCAACTTTTAATAATAGCTGTATATTTTCTTCTATAACCGAAATAGTGTCTGTTCCAAACTCCTGTACAATTTTTTTTGCATATTTGGGTCCAATGCCTTTGACAAGACCACTGCCAAGATATTTTTCAATACCATAAACTGTAGCAGGAAGTGTTTCTTCCCATTTCTCTGCTATAAACTGCCTGCCATACCTGGCATCTATCTTCCAGCTGCCTTCTGCTACCAGTACAGAACCAATATTTACATCTAATAAATTACCTACTACAGGTACAAGTTCCCTGTAACCTTTAATACGTGCTTTAAGCACAGTATACCCGTTTTCTGGGTTCTGGTATGTAATACGTTCTACTACACAACGGATTTTTACCATATTAATCCTCCATGCCACCTATGGCGGCTTAAATAAATAACATACTAGACAATATTTTTACTATTTTTAAATATAATCCACATGCCTGTTATAATATTTTATAATAATTATACTTTAACATATATTAATTAATACTGCCAGCAGTATAAACAAAAAACAGGCCATTTTTAAGACCTGTTTCTTATAAAATATGTTTTATCAGTTATAGTCATACCAGGAATTTAATACTTCCCATAAAATCATTACTGTTAAAAATATCTTCTAGGTTTGATTTGTCAAGAAATGGTTCTGCCAGCCTGCTGCCATGTTTTATCTTACTACAGTAACATTAAATTTCTTTGATACCCCGTTTGCTTTCACAACAATAACTGTTTTGCCCTTTTTCTTTGCTTTCACAAGCCCGTTTGCTGTTACTGATGCTATTGATTTATTTTGTGATTTAAACAATGGTCTGGCATCAGGGCTGCATGTTGCTTTAATCTGTACACGCTTGCCAATTTTAAGTTTTGCCTTATTCTTTTCAAGTTTGATTTGTGGCTTTTTAACTGTTACTGTACATGTTGCACTGATATTATTAGGAGTCATTGCAATAATTTTCACTGTCCCTGATTTAATACCTTTTACAAGACCATCCTCTACTGTAGCAACTTTTGGATTACTGCTTTTCCAGGTAATTGTTTCTTCATCTGCATCCTGTGGCTCATAATTAATTTCTGCCCATTCTCCGCTTCCGCCAATATATATTGTCATCTTTTTTTCTATAACTAATTTACTAAATGGCGGATTTTCACTATAATTATCCTGGTCTCCTTCCTCAGTTTCATCAATATTTTTGTCCGGGTCATCTTCATCATTTATATATCCAGAAACTATAATAGTACAAATTTCACTGCTGCCATCTGGCATTGAAGCTGTAACAGTTGTACTTCCTTCTGCTATCCCTGTAATAACACCAGTGTTATCTACACTGGCTATACTGCTGTTATCTGATTTCCATGTTAAATCTGCTTCTGAATAAGGTATATCTGCCGCCATATCTGTTTCTATAAAATCAGTTTCACCAACCATTATTGTAATACTTGTTTCTACCATTGAAAAATAATCTGATGCTGCCTTTACATACTGGTTAATATTCTTGCCAGAGACATTTATAAATACCGCTGGTATTATAAATAATAAAACTGCTAAATAATGGTTGCGTCTATGTATTCTATTTCCCATATGCCATCCCTTGCCACAAGTAAAATACTGTAGCTTTCCTTTCATAAATTTTATACTTTAACACTTATTATTATTGAAGCCTTTGCCAGGCTGTTGCTTTTACTATATACCAGTACAGATATATTTGTATTCTTCTGTGCTTTACCTGAAACGGTAATATAACCTGCCTGGTTAATAGAAGCATATTTACTGCTGCACTTCCATACCAGGTCATCGTTTGCATTTGCTGGGGATATTGTTAGCATTGTTTTTAAATTCCTGCCACTGCCTCGGCTTACCAGTACATAATTACTTCCAAATGCCAGTTTTCTTATTTTAGGTAAAGCAGGTTTATTACTGCCAGATGGCTTGTTTCCATCTCCTGCTCCTGGCTGGCTGCTACCTGGTGAAGTGTTACTGCTTTCCTGGCTGTTATTATTTCCTGTACTGCCTGATAGTTTAGGATGTACTGATATCCTGCATGTAGCTGTAGCCCCGTTTATATCTTTTGCCTTTATTGTAACTGTCTTTTTAGAAGAAACACTTCCTGCCCTTACAGTTGCACGGCTGCCATTGCTTGTTATCTTTGCTATATTTATATTACTGCTTGTCCATTTTATATTAGACTGTGTAGCATTAGCAGGTTTATGGCCAGCATAAAGTGTTGTATTGTTTCCCTCATATAAATCAAGGACTGGTCTTGACATAGAAAGTTTTTTAATTTTAATTTTCTTTTGTTTTACCTTTATAACAGAAGAAACCGTCTTTCCGTTTTTAGACTTTGCAGTTACCTTTACTTCTGCTGTGCCCTTATAACCAGATGGTACAGATATCTTCCCATTTTTACTTACTTTGACAATACCAGGGTTATTACTTGTATATAACAGTTGGACATCTGTAGCATCCGCTGGCATATATTTTACAGACATATCTGCTTTCTGCCCTGGATAAAGTGATATATTTCTTTTTGTTGTAGTTAATTTCTTAATCTTTACCTCTTTAGACTGGACTATTACTTTACATTCCGACTCTTTAGTCCTGGTAATATTGCTTGATGTAATAATTGCTGTAGAACCAGCTTTAGCATTTTTCTGTACTTTTACAACGCCATTTTCATCCACCTGCGCAACCTGTATGTTGTTTGAATGCCATATTATTTCAGAACCCTCTGCTTCTCTTGGGACTATATCTGCCTCCATCTCATAACTTTCCCCAGGTAGCATATACAGTTTCTTATGATCCATGTCTATTTTCTTTACACCATATTCCGTAACTTCTACAAAACATTCTGCACTAACCCCTGTTTCTGAGGAAACAGTAATTATTGCTGTGCTTCCCATAACTGCTTCTTCATATACAATTACTTCTGCAGACATTCCATATTCATCAGCAACAACGTCTACAGCATCAGGATTATTACTGCTCCAGTCAAGGATTTCATCTGATGTAACAGGCTTCTTACGCACATAAAGGTATCCTGTACTTCCTCTTTCAACTTTTATATTTCCTTTATCAAGTTCCAGCTTTTTTATAGCAGTATCTTTAAACCCCGAAACAGATACTTTACAACTTGCTGTAAAACGCCCATCATTACTTATAACACATATATTAGTAGTACCATTTCCTACTGCTTTAACCATTCCTGAATCATCAACTACTGCTATGCTGTTATCTTCTGAATAATACACACATTCTTTATTGGCAGCACTGGCTGGTATTACAATAGCAGCCAGCTGGTGTTTTTTATTTTTATTGTCTAATTGAACTGAACTTTCTGTAAATTCTATAGAGGAAACTGCTACCTCTTTTGAAACGCCTTGTACAGTTATATGGCATACCGCTGTAAAAGACCCATCTTCTGTCTGGGCTTTAATATCTGCGCTTCCATTAGCTATTGCATAAACACATCCATCCTGTTTTACTTCTGCAACATTACTGTCTGATGAAGACCATATAATCCCTGGGATATGTGCTGCTTCAGGTACAGGGCTGGCAATAAGCACTGCACTGCTGCCATCACCTTCAAGTGTTATATTTGTTTTATCTAAAATTATATTTTCAAGTTCTGGTATGTCTTCTATTGTAACTTTACATTCTGCTTTATATCCGCCATCCCTGGTTACTGCAGTTATAACTACAGTGCCATTTTTTAAAGCTGTAACTATGCCATTATTCACAACAGCAACTGACTTGTCAGAAGACGTCCATCCCACACCCTGGTCCTGTGCACTTGCAGGTGTTATATTGGCATAAAGTGCTTCCATGCTTCCATACCCGTTTAAAGATAATGAACTTTTATTAAGGCTTATACCTGTTACATTTCCAGAAACAGGTGTAGTATTTACACTATTATAAATGCTTTCTGCCTGGCTTTCTGAAATACAGGTATTATAAAAAGAAATATTATCTATACAGCCCTTAAATGGTATATTATAACAGTCTGTCCCAAGATAATATTGTGTATATTTATTACATATCCCAGCTGGCACATTTCCAGATACATATAATTTACCATTAATATATATATTTACAGATGTACCATCTGCTGCCATGCATATATGGCTCCATTTGCCACTTTCTATTGCTTTGCCATTTCCTATATAATATCCTCCATCATTAGATGATGATAATACAACTGGTGAAGCTGTATCATCAGATGTAATACTAAAATATTTCTCCTCTTCTGTAAGAAGCCCTGTGCCAGCGTACAATATATTAGAATACAGACGCTCTTCTTCTGGTTTTACCCACATTGATATTGTATATGAATTGCTGTCAAGTCCAGGATAAAGCTTAAGACCATATGTACCATCAAGATAAATTCCTTTTCCATTTATTCCTTCTGCATATTTTATACTGGTTTCTGTATCCACAGCTGGAATAGTCCCGCTATTGCTACCTTCTGTTGTATCACCATTTCTTATAACAACTTCTGCTGTTCCAGGCGAATTATTAAACTGGTATATGCACATAGCTTCTGGAAGCCCGTTTGCACTTGCAATACATTTATTATAAAGTCCCCTGTGATATATACAGGTTAATAACAATGCCAGCACAAGCACTATACCAGTTATTTTTTTTATTTCTTTTTTCATCTGTTATCCCCTTTCCCGCTGTTTTTAATTCTGTTATGTAAACCTGCTGTTTTTCTTTATAATTTTTGCAATAATACATGTAATATTATCCCTGCCTCCTGCATCAAGTGCTTTTGTACATAATCCCCATGCTATGCCAGCAGTATTATTTAAATCTGGTTTATGAATATATTCTGCTATTGTTTTGTCTGGAAGCATATCTGTAAGGCCATCAGAACATATTAAAAATATATCACCCTTACACAGCTTTAAAGCTTCCGGCATATATATATCATCTGCAGTAATTTCATTATCAACTCCTAAATAACGTGTAAGTATATGCCCGCTTACATGTTTTCTGGCTTCATCTGGTGATAAAAGACCATTATCTAACAAAAGCCTTGCCTGTGTATGGTCCCTGGTCAGCTGTACAAGCCTGCCATGCCTATATAAATATACACGGCTGTCACCCATATTAGCTATATATGCTGTGTTATCTTCAAGATACAACAAAGCAAATGTAGAGCCCATATTTTGTGCAGAAAGTTTACTATTTCTTTTAACCATGTCTGCTTTTACATTTTCCAGATATTCTTCAAAAAGGGCAGCAGACCATTCTTTCTCTTTAAATATTTCCATAGAACTTACAGCACAAAAAGATGCAACCTCTCCATATTCTTCCCCGCCCATGCCATCACACACAGCATATACAAGCCTTCTGCTGCTTATTTTCTGTGTTTTTGCAAAAGTACTATCCAGTTCTTCCTGTCTGTATATACCATTTAAAAAGAAATTATCTTCATTATTCTGTCTTATCTTTCCAGTATGTGACACTACTGAGCTTTCAATTACCATGCCACTCCTCCTATTGTATTTCAAACTTACAGCCTGGCATGGACTTTTTTAATGCCTTTGCCTGGCTGTTAATGCTGTCACTGCCTGTAAGTATTACATGTTTTAACTTTTTTAACTTTCCAAGCATAGATATATCTTCTAAAAATACCAGTGATAAATCCAGCTCCTCAAGTTTTTCCAGTTTCTCTATACCACTTATATCAGTAATACCTGTTGCTGATAAATCCAGTTCTCTAAGTTTCTTAAAATTTTTTATAAATTTAAAATCTGTTATATTAATATTAGACTGTAAGTCCAGGACTTCCAGGTTTTTAAGTTCTTTTAAATATCCACAGTGTATATCACTTATAGAAGTACCTCCAAGCTTTAAAGAAACAAGTGAACCAAGTTTCTTAAGCTGCCCTATGCCATCTGCTGCTATTGCATCCCCTGTAAGATCCAGTTCTTTCAGCTTCTTAAGACTTCCTGCTGTTTCCATAATACTGTTGTTTGTAAAATTCTCATTATTATATGCAGCATAAAGCGCTTCTAAGTCTGTACATTCTTTTAAAGGACTGGCATCTTCAATTAATGTATAGCTTATATTAATTGATTTAAGGGATTCCAGTGACCGTACAACATCTATATTACTGACTGCTGTTTCACTTAAATCAAGCTTTTCAAGTGCTTTCATACCAGAAATGCCAGATAAATCCTCAAGGTTAATATTACTGCTTAAATCTAATAAAGTAATTTTATCCAGCCCTGATAAACTGCTTGTATCTTTTAATCCATAATCTTTTAATAACAGGACTTCAAGGTTCTTATAATATTTAAGTTCTGAAAGGCTTTCCAGGTCATCTTTCTTTGCATCAAGCTTTGTTACATCCATCCGCTTATCATATATATTTCCATCTGGGATTTTTGTTTCTTGTACTTGTTTTATACTGCTGGTTCTGGCATTTTTACTACCTGTATTTTTTATCTGCCATATTGCAACAGCGCCTGCTAATATAAGGACTGCTATGCAGCTTCCCAGTATAAACTTTCTTGCAGGTGCATAAAGTTTTGTTTCTTTTACAGATGCCATGTCTTGTAATGACAGGTTATTCCTTATTATCTGTTCCATCTCACTAGTAAGGTCAGCATTTTGCAAAGAAATTGTGCTGTCAAGCCCTTCTGCAAATTCTTTTGGCACACTTCCGCCCTGCATAAGTATCCCACGTACCATTTCAAGATGCATACGCATTTCTCCAGGGTTCTGGTAACGGTCTTCCCTTCTGTATGCACATGCTTTCAATACAATGCTTTTTAAAGCTTCATCACCATGTGCAGGTCTTGGCAGTACAACACCCTGGATACGCTTCATAAAAGCACCTTCCCTGTCTTCTTTATTTATCTGTTTTGGTGCTGGAGGCAGGAACGGTATACGCCTGTCATTTAACATCCTGTAAAGTACTATTCCAAGCGAATAAATATCAGCTGTATTATCATATGGTTTTGAAAAATATACTTCAGGAGCCATATAATTTGGTGTACCTTTCCTTGACATCATCATAACTGTATTATCCATAGTCCTTGCAATTCCAAAATCACCAAGTTTAAAATCCCCCATTGATGACAGAAAAATATTGTCTGGTTTTATATCCCTGTGGATAATATTTTTAATACTACATCTTTCAAGTGCCTGGCACATATCAATTCCAAGCTTTATAACTGTCATCTCATCTATTTCATTTTCCATTTCAAATGATATAAGTGGCAGCAGAAGTTCCATACGTATCATAATATCAAATCCAAAACCATCTTTATGACGGTATGCAATAAAATCTTCACAGCTTGCAACATTGTTGCATCCTTTAAGTTCTGACATAAGCTCAAATTCTTTTCTTATATCATCAACCATATGCTGGTAATATTTCTGTATGCTTATATCATCCATTCCCTCAGAGCGCTGTGTTGCAATCTCTGCATCTGATTTTGGAATAGTAATAATCTTAAGTGCACATGGATTTACATTGGCATCATGGCGCACTATGCGGAATACACTTGCAAAACTTCCAGTGCCAAGCTGGCTTTTATCCCCGTCAAAATACCATGTACCAAAAAATGGTTCATATTTTTTATAATAGTTTATATCCATATAGATATCTCCCTGGTATATATTACTAATCCTGGTAATTTTTTATAAATAAAGATACCAGGTCCCACGTATTCCCATCAAATGATACAGGCACAATACCATTTTCTGTGGGCGAACCCATATCAGCAAAATCTGCATCTAAAATTTCTTTGCCACTGGTATCTACCAATGTCCACTTTCCATCTTTTTTAACTGGTGCATAGCCATATGAAAAACTTTTTGCTTCTTCATATACAGGTTCTATAACTATCTCCCCTGACACAGATATAAAACCCCATTTGCCATCTTTTTTAACAGCAGCAGGCTCTGTGGTACAGAATGCGTCTGCTGCTTCAAATCCTTTTGCAAGTGTGGTATATTCTGTTTTATCTGTGTCAATGCTTATAAGCTTGTAACTGCCTCCATTCCCAACAAATAACTGGTTCCCGTTTTCTTTTATGCCTCTCTGTGAATAAATTACACTGTCCCAGTTATCCCCCTCCTCTGGTTCAAGTATTTTGCTCCCAACAAGTATCTGGTCTTTGCCGCCATCTGTTACACATGCAATTCCAGGGGCAATAAGCTGGAAACTGTCCCATCCGCCAAAACCTGCATCTGAAAAGTCACTTTTATACATTCTGTATTTGCCATCTTTTTTTCCTGCTATGTATGAACTGCTATAATATCTGGCATCTGTAATTCCATCCTGGTCTATTTCTTTAAGATAACCTCCTGTTGTATATACTTTATATATGCCATCTTCTTTCACAAGTGAATAGCCAAGCACATCATCTAGTATACATATATCTTCATATGCTTTTTCGTTGTAAATGCTTCCACTGCCAGATACCAGGTATTTATCTTTTCCATTGTTTTGGGACATTGTAAAATATCCATTGTAAAAATCAGATAGATATTCTGCTTCACATTTAATAGTTGTATATACCGAGGATATATTATAATAGTAGTCTTCTATTTTTTTACTAAAATCTTTGTTGCTTTTGGCAAGTTCTCCTCCACGGAGGCTTGAAAGCATGGGTACTAAGGCATCATATTCTTTGTTTTCATAATAATAGCTAAGCACTTCATTGTATGCATCAATAAGGATTGCTTTATCTGCTTCTGCAGGATAGTTTTTTATAAATAAAAGAGCAGTGTCAAGCCACCCCTCAATATTTCCCATGTTTTTGTAGTCTTTGACAATCTGGTATTTTACATTCTGGTCTTCATCATATACTTCAAGGGCTGACTGGTAGTAATTAATGGCATTAAGGTAAAGCCCTTTTTTCTCTTCTGCTTTTGCCTGGTTTATATATGTTTCATATTCATTTGTAATGCTGCTTGATTCTGTTACAAGCAGTACGCACAGAATTATAAACATCCCAGACATTGCAATGGCAACTATATGTTTCATATGTGTTTTACCTCCACTTTATACAAGTATTTTTATTTCTCTGTTTTTTAAATTGTACAACTTCACAGTGTTTGGGAATTAAATACTTTACAGGTTATTGGCTCTGGCATTTCCAAATATTTTACCACCGGCAGCACGCTTGCGCTTGGATGGATACGCAGTGGTGCATAAAATCTGAAAAACCCAGATTTAAGCACCAGCGTATCCATAACAGCTGCCTTTTGTAAAATATTTGGAAATGCCAGAGTAATATAATCTTTGTATAAATTTAATTTCCAAACATTTATGAGTTTTCATTATTTATCAAGTTCTGCTGGACTAAATGATATTGTGCCCAGTAAATTTTTTCTAAGGAGTCTGCCCGTATCCACTTTTTATAATAGCTTAAAATATAAGTATAAATGATAATATTGTCCCAAGAAATATAAATGGTCCCATTGGAACACTGTCTTTCTTCTTCTTTTTCTTAAATAATAACAAGTAAATGCTGTATATTGCAGTACATAAAAATGAAAAAAACATTAAGTTAATTATGTCATATCCAAAATATAAGCCTAATACTGCAAAAAGTTTAATATCTCCCATGCCAATACTGTTACGGATAATAATTCTGCACAAAAGTAAGAGCGCAAGACAGAGAAATGCACCAAAGGTCATCTGGATTATATTAAACTTTATATAATCTGGCTCCTTTATACTTTCATATATAAAAAATATAAGTCTGGCTGCTATAAGTACAATAAGTAATGTATTTGGTATTTTACTTGCTTTATAATCAATCCATGCAATAGTAGCAAGTACACAGAGCATAGTTAAATATTTTAAAGTTTTTGCAATAACAGAACCATTTGTATCCATATAAATATAAAATAAAACTGCAAGTATAATGTAAAATATTACTCCTGCCAGTTTTTTTATATTCATGTTAAAAGCAGGTAAAAGTGCCTCTCTTAGGCAGCTGCCGCCGTTAAGGTAATACGCCTGGTACACAAACAGGCAGAAAAAGCTAATTACAGCTAAAGCTATACAATATAGTACTTGTAAATCCATAATCCCTCTTTTCTATTGTTTATTATTTGCTGCCGTCACCTGTCCACACACGTGTAGCAGATGACTGTATACACTTTACTTCTTTCCATCCCTCTACTGGATGTAATATTTTTACTTTATATTCAAGTATAAGGTTAATTGTATTCTTGTCACCCTGTTTCTTGCCAGATTCCCCACTTGCTTCTTTATCCATATCGTTTTCAGTCCCGGACCCGGCTTCTGGTGTTTCTTCCCCATTTTCTTCTTTAAAAGACCATATTCCAAACATGCTGGATTTTCCAAAGTCCAGACCTTTTACTCCATTTACAACATGGAGCTTTTTTAAATATGCATCTGCTGTTCCAGATTTACCATCTGAAGATACATACTTTTTAAATAAAACAGGTATCATTGCATTTTCACCAGCACTTACAAGACTGTCCAATGCTGCATTAATAACTGTTTTGCCTCCAGCTTTAAGGTTATCAGGGCTGAACTTTTCAAGGAAATCATCTTTTACTCCCTCAGGGTCATTTTTATCAGAGAAAATTGAAATTATAGCCTTAAATGCGTTCTGTACATTTGTAACCATATCCCCGTCACTTGATAATTCTTCTTTTGCATTGTTTACAGCATTTTCTGTTTTTTCAATTTCTTTATTTGTTTTATCATTTAATTCACTAAGGTCCTGCCTGAAATTTATAAGCCCTAATGCATCATATAAATATAAGTCTTGTGACAGCTCCTTGGCAGTCTGGTTAAGTGCATTCTGCATAATAGTCTGTGTAACTGTAAGCTGTACTATCATAATAAAAAATAACATGCAAAACATAAATACAGAAAGACATACCGTAGCTTCAATAGTTGCTGAACCTTCTTCTTTTTTTCTTTTCATTACTACCGCCTCCTGGTATAGCTGTTAATATCCGTCTACACCATTATAATTAATGCCATATAGCCCATTGCTTTTCTTAAGGTAAATATTTTCTGTTTCCTGTAAATATTTACTTCCTGCAAAAAATATACTGCCACTTGCTACAGCTTTAATTTGTAAATGTGTCTTGCAATTCTTTAATGCAAATTTATCATTCTTTTTAGCAATACTTGTATTAATCTGGATTAAATCGGCTGTCCTTAGTAAATGTTTTTCATAACCATCTTCTAGAACACCTGTTAAAATAAGCAGCATTGTAAGATATTCGCTATAATCCATAGTAATAGAAGATGCCCATGATTTTGATGAAGAGCCTGTGCCAGTACTGCCAGCAGATGGGGTTTTGTATTTGGATGATACCAGCTTATTGCCATAACCTGATATTGCATTACACACATTTTCCTTTGCTTTCTCACTGCCTTCTGCCATATACCCCTGGATTTTACTGTTAACAGAACTTACAGAATCATTTATTAATTCTGCTACATTTTTTCCAAATACTTCTATAATTTTACCCTCATCATTTTTCTTAATTTTGCAGATATCAAATACAGTTTTTTCAAGTTTTTTAACAAGTTCTTGTGCTGTTTCAGAAGTTGCATCTTTATAATTATTCCATATTTCATCTACTACACGGTTTATAAAATTTGCAGTATTTATTACTTCGTTATATGCAATATATAAAAGATAATCTGGAAGATTTTCTTGTATAGATGGAGGACTGTCTGGAACACCAAGTGTCTCTCTAAGGTCATTTCTCCATTTTTCTATATCTTCTCTTAATTGGTCTTTTTCTTCTACATCTGTAAAGTCAGTGCCATAACTAAATATTCCCATTATCTTGCTCTCAACAACAGCTGTAACATTATTTACAACAGAATTTATTGCTTCCATCGCCATTCCTTGTAAACTTTCTGAAATTTCTCCAGACATTTCATTTATTTTATCAGATGCACAATTATATATTTTATCTATTGCTTTACTTGCTGCATCCTGTGCTTTGTCAACTGCAATACTTATAAGCTCATTAGCAGCTTTATTCATAAATCCAGACAGACTGCATGTCCATGTATTGCTGTCTTTCCATACAGGTACACTTTTTCCTTTTAAAAGGGCATCCATATCCAGTTTAGACTCAAGTAATGCAAGACCTACTGTAAGCGCAGCTTTTACTATTGGTACACCAAAACCTGTCCATCCAGCAATAGCAGTAGCAACACTGGTAGTTTCAATTCTTATATTTTTATCCATAAATGCATAAACAGTATTCATAAGAAAACGTATTCCATATATAGTTGCATAAGTTGCATCCAGGTTGGATTTTTTACTTCCAAGCCCCCATAAAACATACTCTGCTTCTGCCCCATTTAATATACTGCCAGTAATATAGCTGCAGTTAGACAAAGTTTTTAAACTGCCACTGTCAATATCCTTGCCATCATGGTCTTTGTTATATGTACGGTATGTAAACATATTCATTACATACTCCGTAAGGTATACATCTTCCACACATTTCGTAATGTTAAAAGATGTTAATTTTTCTATAATTGAAGAATCTGCTGCATTACCTATTGACTGGCTAAGATTATTGCCATCTACAGATGTATTGGTTTCATTATCTGGCTTAACTGAATTTTCTACAGAAGGCAACACTGGTGATGAATACTTTGCTTTTATATCCTTACTATTATTTGTGGAAGTATCTGTTTTACCAGAACCATCATTGGTTTCATTGCCTGACTTTACATCTTCTACAGATTTATCTGGGTTTGAATCAGTTTTTAATAATTTATTTTTAGTATCTTCATACTCTTTCTTCTCTTCATTATTTTTACTTTCACTATCAGTATTTCCATATAATTTATCTAAGTATTTATAAAATTTATTATTTTGCTCATCCACTTTTTTAGGAATATTTCCTGTATTTATAGATATTTTATCATCATATTTCTCTTTATAGTATTGTTCTGCTTCATTCTTCCTCTTATCAATTTCTTTTTCACTATAATTATCTGCTTTATCTGCTGCCTCACCTTTATCAAAAGAAATTTCTTCAATCTCTTCCTTTAGTTTATCAAGCATACTACATATTTTTTCTAAATTTTCTTCACATTTTATAGCATCCTCTTTGTTTAGCTCTTTTGTCTCACTGTAAAAATCTGCCTGCATTGCTGCTTTGCTTTCACCAGAAATTTCATATATGCCACCTTTCCATTCAGTTTTTTTTGATTCTAATGACTCAAAAGCTTTAACTACATCATTTATTTTATTTTTTGCATTATTAGCAGCAGACTTTATATCTTTGATTTCATCCAGCTTATCTTTTTTAAGATTCTTTGCATCATCAATGCTGTTATTTATTGCATCAACAGCATCAATTTTTTTATTTTTTGCTAAATTGTATAATGAATTTTCCTTATTTTTTTTATAATAACTAAGATGTTCATTATACTGGTCTGCAAGATTATTGTAAGCATACATATTATCAATAACTTGATTATACTGGTCTGCAAATTTTACCCACTTTTCCTTTAGTTTACCTATACAGTCTTTAATTTCTTCTTCTTTGCCGCTATCTTCATATTCATCACCTAGTTCCTCTTTATAATATTCTTTTGCATAATATTCTATATCATTTAAAGCATTATCACTCTTGGCTTTGTCCTGGAATTTTTCAAAATTATTAATATAATATTTTAATGCCTGAATATATTCTCTTAATTTCTTTGACTTAAAAAAATCAACTCCCTTGTTTAAATTTTTAAAATCCAGACCTTCATTTGAATTAATATCATATTTTATTTCCTCAACTATTCCAGATAACCCACTGTCTTCTTCAATTATGTTATTATGATTTAATTTATTTATATATGCATCTCCAATATCCCTGATATTTATATCGAAAAACTCCACTAAATCCATATAACTATATATATTTTTTGCAATATACTCAAAATCATCACTATTTCCATTAAATTTTATATGGTTATTATATTTATAATCAGGATTTTCATTTAATTGCTGATGCAACATCTGTTTAAGTTCTTCTATTCTGTAACTGCTATAATCTTTGCCGCTTTTATTTTTTGTACTCTCTTCAATCTTTATATTTGTATTGTTACTAACAAGAAATATACCAGTTATTATTTTTTTATATATGTTCTTTATTTCTTTTTCAAAATTTTGTATGTTCTCTATATTAAAATTATTTATTTTTTCATTATATTCATTAATTTTATCATATGCAGCTT
>VSNJ01000057.1 GCA_009774235.1 Lachnospiraceae bacterium | reverse complement strand
AATATAAGGCGTGGCAGGAGAAAATCTATGCTCCTGCCGATACATATCTATTTTTATCCCTATCTGGTTTAACCCATATCATAAATCTTTAGAAAAAGTTACATGGGAGAACTGTACTTTGAGAAAATGGCTTAATAACGGGTTTTTGTTTACAGCTTTTTCTCCAGAAGAACGGGAAAAGATTTTGCTTTCTAATGTGAAAAATCCTAAAAAAGATACTTTAGATTATATATTTTTATTATGTTATGATGAAGCAGAAGAATATTTTTTATTTGAAGAACGTGGAACACTGACAACCCAGTATGCACGGTTACAGGGAGCATGGTTTCTTGATGAAGATTGTGAAGATTATAATAAAGGTTTATGGTGGCTGCGGTACTGTGGGGAGAGTTATGAAAAAATAGAGGGAAAATATGCTTATATAAGCTGTGTTAATTTTGATGGATATATTGAGCATATGGCAGAAGATGTAACAGGAACAAATTGCTGTATCCGTCCTGCATTTTGGTTAACTACAGATTAACAGCCTGGTGTTTAGAACTTGGGGAAATAGTTTATGAAAAAGAAAATAATACGTTGTATCCGCCAGATAACCAATGCCACTATAATAGCAGGTATTATTATTTTATTTATAGGATTGTATTATTCTATAATTAAAGCAGGCATTCCTTACCAAGACCCTCCATTAGATTTGTGGATACAATATGAAACTAATGTAAGGATTGGAGGTTTACTTACAGGAATAGGTCTTAAAATTGCAGTATGCAGTAGTATTATCCGGTTTGTTTTGGAATTGATAAGGAGGATTTTACTATGACACATAGTGAAAAAAGATTGTATTTAATTAAAAACCTGCTGTCAGAACAGCATCAATATAAAGATATAATAATTCCAGACAAAACAGATGAACAGAAAAATCTTCTTAGAAGCCTTATGAATATCCGCTCTCCATATCCTGTAAGTGAGGAGTTACTAAAGGTGCAGGATGAGTATTTAAGTGAAGAGGTTATAGAAAGGGGGATTACTGGTATTGCTGGGTTTCCTGCATCACCTATAGACAGCCGTCTTGTACTATGGCGTGGGGATATTACAACATTAAAGGCAGATGCAATAGTAAATGCTGCTAATAGTGCTTTAAGGGGATGTTTTATACCTTGCCATTCATGTGTGGATAATATTATCCACAGTGTAAGTGGTATCCAGCTGCGCCTTGTTTGCGATGGGCTTATGGCAGAACAGGGATATAATGAACCAGCGGGTAAAGCAAAGATTACACCTGCGTTTAATCTTCCATGTAATTATGTTATTCACACTGTTGGCCCAGTTGTATCAGGTGAACTTACAGAAACACATTGCAGGCAGCTTGCAGATTGTTACCGTTCATGCCTGGAACTTGCAGGCAGCAATAATATTAAAAGTATTGCTTTCTGTTGTATATCTACAGGGGAATTTCATTTTCCACAGGAGAAAGCTGCTGTAATTGCTGTACAGACAGTTACAGAGTTTCTACAGGCAGACATACAGATAGAAAAAGTTATATTTAATGTTTTTAAAGAGGAAGATTATAATATTTATAAAGCAATTTTGCATATTTGAAAAAATATATAATATATCAAGAAAGAACGGAAAGCCAGTGCTTGACGGGCTTCCAGCTACTTATGTGGAACAGGAAAATGAAGCTGGAACTTTTTTATTTTCTAACAATCCTTCTTTTGACAAATAACCTGGCTAGGCTTATACTTAGATAATATATTGTTTTAAAATTGAAAGGCTGGTTAATACAGATGGATGTTTACAAAGTGAAAAAAGCCAATAAACCTGTTAATATATGTGTAGATGTGCCTGGTTCTAAAAGTATTACAAACAGGGCACTCCTGCTTGCAGCAACAGGTAATGGTGAAACACTGCTTAAAGGTGTGCAGTTTAGTGATGATTCTTATAACTTCCTGAAAGCTATTGAAGACCTGGGATTTGAGACAGATGTAGACGAGGTTTCACAGACAGTAAGAATTATTGGCATGTCTGGTGTTATTCCTGCAAAGGAAGCTTCTATATATGTTGGAAGTGCGGGTACAGCAGCAAGGTTTTTAACTGCATTTACAGCAATGGGGGATGGTGTATACACAATTAATTCCTCAAGGCAGATGAAGAAAAGGCCAATAAGGGAACTTTTAGAAGTCCTTGAAGACCTTGGGGCAGATTTTGAGTGGCTTGGTGAAGAATACAGTTTTCCTATGAAAGTTACAGGGATTTTGCATAAATATAGAGACAATCCTGGAATACTTAATGAAAGGACAGTTTCATTAAATATAGACAGAAGCAGCCAATTCCTAAGTGCGCTCCTTATGACAGCGCCTGCTGTATTTGGTTCATTAACAATTAACCTTACAGGAAAAAGGGATGCAAGGTCATATGTAGAAATTACAGAACAGATGATGAGGCAGTTTGGACATAAAGGTGTAGAAAGGCTTGGTGCAGACAGTTACAGAGTGGGACGTGGTTCTTATAGTATAAGGGAATACCAGATAGAGCCAGATGTTTCAGCTGCATGTTATTTTTATGCTATAGCAGCAGTAACAGGAGGTACAGCAGTAGTAAACCATATAAGCAGGGACAGCCTGCAGGGTGATATGAAATTTATTGATGTCCTTATAGCAATGGGATGCAGGACAGAATGGACAGACGGGCAGTTAAAGCTGTATGCACCAGAAGATGGAAAACTTAAGGGTATAGATATAAATATGGGCGACTTCTCAGACCAGGCACTTACTCTTGCAGCAATAGCACCATTTGCAGAATTACCTGTGGCAATAAGGGGAGTAAGCCATATACGTGGCCAGGAGTCGGACAGGATTAAAGTAATTGTAAATGAACTTGGGCGTATGGGAATAAAGTGTGAAGAACTTGAAGACGGGGTTGTAATATTTCCAGGAACCCCAAAGGCAGCAAGGATTGCAACTTATAATGACCACAGGGCAGCAATGGCATTTACAATTACAGGAATGGCAGCGGATGGTATAGAGATAGAAAACCCAGCGTGCTGTGGGAAGACATTTGCAGGGTATTTTGATGTTATTGAAAGTATTTATAAATAGTAATTGCTAATATATTACCAAGGCATATGCCTGGATTACAGGTGTTATTAAAAGCCTTTATAATAAATAATTTTTACTAATATATTATAGAATGGAGAATTACAATGGAAACTATAATTGGATTAATTCAGAAAGAATTATGTGAAGCATTTAAAAAGGCAGGGTACAATGAAAAATATGCAAAAGCTGCCCTGTCAAACCGTCCTGACTTGTGCCAGTACCAGTGCAATGGTGCACTTGCAGCAGCAAAAGAGTACCATAAAGCCCCAATACAGATGGCAGAAGAAATAGCTGGTATATTAAAAGAAAGCAAGAGTTTTAAAGAAATAACAGCACAGAAGCCAGGTTTTATAAATATAACATTAAGTGACAGCTTTCTGGCAGCATATATAGACCAGATGGCAGAGAGCCAGACATTTGGCTGTGATAAGGCAGATAAGCCTGTAACAATAGTAGTTGATTATGGCGGGGCGAATGTTGCAAAGCCTTTGCATGTAGGGCATCTGCGTCCTGCTGTAATAGGTGAAAGCATAAAGCTTATTGCACGTTATCTTGGACATAATGTAATTGGTGATGCACATCTTGGTGACTGGGGGCTTCCAATAGGCCTGATTATTACAGAACTTAAGAAGCGTGACCCGGAACTTGTATATTTTGATGAGAACTTTGAAGGAGAATATCCAGAGGAAGCCCCATTTTCAATAAGCGGTTTAGAGGAAATATATCCATATGCAAGCCAGTATTCAAAAGAACATCCTGAATACAAAGAAGAGGCACAGGAAGCAGTGGCACAGCTGCAGGCAGGCAGGAAAGGCTATATTGCGTTATGGCAGCATATTATAAATGTATCTGTAAAAGACCTTAAAAAGGTATATACAAGGCTTAATGTGGAGTTTGACCTTTGGAAGAAAGAATCTGATGCACAGCCATATATCCCTGATATGGTAAAGTACATGAAAGAGGACGGTTATGCGCATATAGATGATGGTGCACTTGTAGTTGATGTTAAAGAGGAAACAGATACAAAAGAGATACCGCCATGTATGATACTTAAGTCAAATGGTGCAACTCTTTATAATACAACAGACCTTGCAACCATTGTAGAACGTAGGAAATTATTTGACCCGGATAAAATTATATATGTAGTGGATAAACGCCAGTCACTTTATTTTGAACAGGTATTCAGATGTGCATTTAAGACAAAGATAATAGGAAGTGATACAAAACTTATATTTGTAGGCAATGGCACTATGAACGGCAAGGATGGAAAGCCATTCAAAACACGTGACGGAGGTGTGCCACGCCTTGACAGCCTTTTAAATGAAGTAGAAGAAAAAGTATTTGAAAAGATGAAAGACCGTGATATGCCAGAAAGTGAAACCAGGGAAATTGCTGCTAAAGTAGCTGTTGCAGCAATTAAATATGGTGATTTAAGTAACCAGGCATCCAAAGATTATATATTTGACATGGAACGTTTTACATCATTTGAAGGAAATACAGGTCCATATATTTTATATACAATAGTACGTATAAAGTCACTGTTTGCAAAGAGCAAAGAACTAGGATATGTTGTGGATATGGATACACCATTTAAGCCTTCACAAAGCCAGAGTGAAACAGATGTAATGTTGTCACTTTGTAAATGGCAGGATACTGTGTACACAGCATATGAAGAACAGGCACCACATAAAATATGCCAGTTTATATATGAGCTTTCTGATGCATTTAATAAATTCTACCATGAGAACAGGATTGTAAATAATGAAGATGAGGGTACACGTAATTCATATATAAAACTTAGCTGCCTTGTGGGAAATATACTTGAAACAGCAACAGGGCTTCTGGGTATTGAGGCACCAGAGCGTATGTAATGCATATATATATTGGAGGCATAGTAAATGTACCGTTTAATTTCAAAACTTGTAATTTATAGAAATACTGGCAAAGACAGTATCTTATTCAGGCTTGCAGATATATGCCAGAAATTTGCTGATGGCGGGTATGCCAGGGAAAACCTTATAACAGAGATTTATATTGAAATAAACCGTCTGTTAGATATTGCAACCTGCTATGGTTTTGACAAAAATTTATGGCATAATTATCTAGCATTTATACTGGCAATGAGCGAAAATCCATTTACTCTTGTTTCTGAAAAGACAGGAGCCAATGAAGGCACAGTAAATAAGTTTGCAATAGGGGATTTCTTTATTTTTAAGAAGCTTTTTGATTATGACTTCTCTGTAATGGAAAAAGAACTGGGTATAAACTGCTTTAGCATAATACTTGATTATAAGGCAGTAGCTAAAAGAGGACAGATGTCCAATAAAAGTGTAGGTGAAAAAGTACAGGAACTTAGTGACAGTATTGAAAAGGCTATTGATGAAAACCAGATGTATAATATTGTTACAGGGTTCTATAAAAAATATGGCGTTGGAAAGTTTGGGCTTAATAAAGCTTTCAGGGTGTCATATAATGAGAAAACTGGGGAAGTCCTTGTACCTATAACTACTACAGGGGATACAACCCTTGATGATATTATTGGGTATGATACACAGAAACAGAAACTTGTTGAAAATACAGAAGCATTCCTGGCTGGAAGAAGTGCTAATAATGTGCTTCTCTTTGGAGATGCAGGTACAGGAAAGTCTACAAGTATCAAGGCTGTGTTAAATATGTATTACAGCCAGGGGCTGCGCATGATAGAAGTTTATAAACATGAGTTTAAAGAACTGTCACGCATAATTTCAGAAATCAAGGACAGGAACTACCGTTTTATAATATATATGGATGATTTGTCATTTGAAGAGTTTGAGATAGAGTATAAGTATCTGAAAGCAGTTATAGAAGGTGGTCTTGAGAATAAACCTGACAATGTACTTATATATGCCACTTCAAACAGAAGGCATCTTATACGTGAAACATGGAGTGACCGTTCTGATATGTCCAAAGATGAACTGCACCGTTCTGATACTATGCAGGAGAAACTTTCACTTGCGGCACGTTTTGGGGTATCAATAGGATTTTATAAACCATCACAGCAGGAATATTTTAATATTGTAAGGGGTCTTGCTGTAAAGCATCCTGGAATTAATATGACAGATGAAGAACTGTGCCTGGAAGCAAATAAATGGGAATTAAGCCATGGCGGGATATCAGGGCGTACAGCACAGCAGTTTATTAACCATCTTGCGGGAATGGCTGGCAGCCAGTAATATAATAAAAGTGCCCTGCTGTTGCAGATGCGTTACAAAAGATTTTGGAAGTCTGGGAGGCATTGTTTATATGGTTAATTTAAGAAAAACCCTGCCTAAAACAGTTTTGGGCAGTATTGTGGCATGTTTTATGGCTGTCTTTGTGATGGTGGAAAGCAACAGTGCAGAAGCAGCGTCAAAGGTGGATTTTGAAAATATTAAAAATGATATTATAACAGCATATAAGAATTACCAGCGTGAAGTTGATTTATCAAAGTATAATATTTATGATAATATTGACGATACATCTCTTAAGGAGGTTATGACAGAAATTATAAATGAAACACCATATTTGTTCTATACAGGGCAGGAATATTCAAAGAAAATTGTCTCTGGAAGCACACTTATTAAAAATGTGGTACTCTCATATTCAAAAACCTATATAAAAGCAGATGGTTCAATAAATATTGCCAAAATTAAAAAGACCAGGAAAAAGATAGACTCTGCTGTAAATAAAGCATTGAAAAATATAAACAGTGGGATGGATGATATTGAAAAAGCTATGGTGCTGCATGATTATATTGCCATTAATACTTCATATAGTGACCAGCCTTCTGACAGCAGCAGGCTTAATGAAACAGGAGTGTTTATTAACCACAAAGCTAACTGCCAGGGATATTCAGTTGCTTATGGACTGCTTTTAAACAAAGCTGGTATTGATGTACAATATGTGTCTTCATCTGCAATGGGGCATATGTGGAATCTTGTTAAGATTAATAATGCATGGTATAATGTAGATGTTACATGGGATGACCCTGTTGATACATATTCAGGCAATGACCAGTATGGTTTTACCATGCACAAATATTTTCTTGGAAGTACAAGCAGTTTCAGGACAAAAGGATATTATGGGTTTAATGCAAGACAGGCTTCTGACAGAAGATATGATAATATGTACTGGAAAGATGTGACATGCAGCTTTGCCTATTCTGGAGGCAAATGGCTATATATGTCAGATAAAGGGATTTTAGAGAGAGAAAGCTTGTCTTATGGTACTGCAAAGCTGCTTTATAAAGTAAATGGTATGTCCTTTGTCAGATTTAATGTAAATAAATACTATTTTATATCAGACAATAGTATTTATATTTATAACAGGAAGCCAGATAATGTAAGGCTGGTATGGACAGTCCAGGGGAATTATAATAGTTCTTATTATATTACACAGATAATGTATTCTAATGGAAAAGTCTGTTACCGTGTGCTGAAAGACAGGAGGTATAAAACAGGAAGTTTTAAAGTTAAAAAAAGTGGGATGGCAGCATGACTGCCAGTAAGTATTAGGAGGTGCGCCGATGAAAAGATACGGTAAATACATAATTGTGGCTGTAATGGTGGCAGTGCTTTGTATAACAAGTATAACCAGCGGGATTAATGTTAATGCAGAAGATGCTACAAAGCCAGTGGAAATTATATCTATTGATTATGATAACATGACTATATCATTAAGAGGTGAAGATGATACAGAGTTTTATATTTCTGACAGCCGCCAGAAAGTATGGGAGAAAGTACATACCACTGGAAAGAATGGAAGTATGGTTATGGATATTTCATGGATTTCTGATGTACGTAGTTATGATTTGTATATAAAAGGAAATTCCAGTACCAAACCTGTAAAAGTTACTATTCCATCAGTTTATACTGGTTTCCAGGTAACTTATGATAATATATCAGGTACAGTTGCTTATAACGGAGTACCTTCAGGTTTTGACGGAAATATACAATGGAGGGTTAAAGGTTCTTATGTGTGGCATGATACCTTAGATAATACACAGGCACGTGCTGCATTAGCAGAGAGCTTGTCATGTTATACAAATACAGAACATGCAACAACTGTATATTTCAGGCTTGGGCAGAACATAGGCAGGTCAGATATTTTAACAGGTTCAAGACAGAGTAACGAGGTAACAATTATACTGCCTAAAAAGGAAGCAATACCTGTTGTTGAGGTTGATAACCATAGCATGTCTGCAACAATACAGGGCCAGGCCAGTTACAGGCTTAAGGGCCAGGAGAGATGGGAGCATGGTTCTTCAATAGACCTTAAAAAAACAGCACCAAAGGCTTTTTACTCAAATGATAACCCTTTACCTGTGGACCAGCTTATAGAAATAAGGAAAGATGCAACAAAAACTGAAGGTGCATCAGCTTCTGCATTTATAAGGTTAAATGCACCAGCGCCAGGAGATGCCAATACTAATACTGTAGCAGAAAACCTCTCTTACACAGGTGGCAGCAGAGCAAGGGCTGCTGTAAAAACAAGCATTAGTTTTGGTAACAGGATGAAGGTTTCAACAGCTACAGCAATTTCTGTACTTGAAACTAATTATGACAATAACCAGATACGCCTTGGAATGAATGGAAATGAAATGGCATTTTATTCAACAGATATGGTGAACTGGTATGCTATAGGAAATGCTGGTGGTACAGGTAACAATGTTTATATGGATACCAGCTGGTTAAATGACAGTATAGATAATACAATTTACATAAAAGGTGATGCAGCATCAGAACCAGACAAATACCAGACAGTTGTTATACCTAAAAGAAATACAGCTGTAAAGGCAGTATTTGACAAAAGCAGTCCACCAGAGTCACCAAAGCTTACAGTTACAGGCAAGGGCAGTGCTGTACAGATTGAGTGGAGAAAGAAAAATACACAGGAATGGAACAAAGTAGCAGCAACTTCTGATGATGTATTTATACCAGAACTTGAAGAGTTAAGGACTAAAGGTGCAAGAATAGTAGTAAGGGCATCGGCTGTAAATGCAAGTGATGCAGGTGCTGGGATACTTCCATCTAATGAGTGTACTGTATTGGTTCCAAAGAGACCGGCAGCACCAGTATTAAGAATAAACCCATCAGCATTTACAGTTAATACATCCACAGCTATGGAATACTATGATACTACAACCAGCAAGTGGAATGAATGTAAGAAGTCAATGAGTGTATGGGATATTCCTGCTGTAAAGAAGATTACACAGGCAACAAAAGATACACCAGGTGCAGATACTTCAGTAATGTTCAGGAAGAAAGCAACTGGCACTAATGGGTGTTCACAGCCAGTAACAATTCTTTTCAAAGGACAGAAAGCAGCACCAGTAATTGGTTTTCTTGAAACATGTGATGTTGTATACAGCTATGAAACAAGGACTGTAGGCGGCCTGAAAAATATGTACCACACACTTAAATTTAAAAAGGCTACTTCAAAACAGCAGTACCAGTATGTTGTTCTTTCAAAATCAGATACTTTTGATGAGACAAAGGCAAACTGGAAAACTGTTAAGAGCGCAACAACAGTTACACTTAAAAGCAAGAAAGCTGTTACAGGTTCAAAGATATATGTAAGGGTTAAAGGTGTAAGCCCTGATAGAAATAAAAATACGGCAGCAGAGCTTCCTTCAGTTACTAATACAACTTTTGAGATTCCAGCTCCTTGACAAAATGTTGCCATATTGTTACAATTAAATGTAGTGCAAAATTAGCAGGAAGATAGAAAGAGCAGGGATATTAGTATGAGAAAGAAAGTTTTATCTATTTTAGTTGATAATACATCAGGTGTACTTAGCCGTGTTTCTGGTTTATTCAGCAGGCGTGGATATAATATAGACAGCCTTACAGTTGGGGAAACAGAAAATCCTGCATTTTCACGTATGACCGTAGTGGTCAGGGGAGATGACCATATACTTGACCAGATAGAGAAACAGGTCGCAAAGCTTGAAGATGTAAGATGTGTGAAAGAGCTTAAGAGTGGCCATGCAGTATGCCGTGAACTTGTTCTTGTTACAGTCAGTGTAAGTGCAGAAGAAAGACCAGCAGTAGTTGCGGTTGCGGATATTTTCCGTGCAAACATTGTAGATGTAGGAATGGATAGCATGATGATTGAGCTTACAGGCAACCAGGCTAAGATAAGTGCATTTATTAAGCTGCTTGACGGATATGAAATTAAGGAACTTGTGCGTACTGGAATTGCAGGCCTTAGCCGTGGGGCAGAAACTCTTTTAGAAGATTAATACAACAGATAATAAACTGGTATACTGCCTGTATAATTTTTCTGTGTCAGCACTGCTGCCACACATTGTATACCAGAATAATTATTTGCTGCGTTAGGGCATGTGCCTGCCACATTAATAAAATATAGTATTTTAAATATGGCAGACATATACCACAAAGTTTTATATATAAAATTATGTTTTACAGGAGGAAAGTAAAGATGTCAGAAGCTAGGATATTTTATCAGGAGGATTGTAATTTATCATTATTGGAAGGCAAGACAATTGCCATAATAGGTTATGGAAGCCAGGGGCATGCACATGCTTTGAACTTAAAGGATTCCGGATGCCATGTAATCATTGGTCTTTATGAAGGTTCAAAGTCATGGGAAAAGGCTGTAAACCAGGGATTTGAGGTTTATACAGCAGCAGAAGCAGCAAAGAAGGCAGATATCATTATGATACTTATTAATGATGAGAAGCAGGCTGCTATGTATAATGCAGATATTGCACCAAACCTTGAAGCAGGCAATATGTTAATGTTTGCACATGGATTTGCAATCCACTTTAACCAGATTATCCCTCCAAAAGATGTTGATGTTACAATGATTGCACCTAAGGGACCAGGACATACAGTACGTTCAGAGTACCAGGCAGGAAAAGGTGTACCTTGCCTTGTTGCTGTACAGCAGGATGCTACAGGCAAAGCGCAGGAGATGGCACTAGCTTATGCATTAGGTATAGGTGGTGCAAGGGCAGGTGTCCTTGAAACAACATTCCGTACAGAAACAGAAACAGACCTTTTTGGTGAGCAGGCAGTCCTTTGTGGTGGTGTATGTGCACTTATGCAGGCTGGTTTTGAAACTCTCTGTGAAGCAGGATATGACCCAAGAAATGCTTACTTTGAATGTATCCATGAGATGAAACTTATTGTAGACCTTATTTACCAGTCAGGTTTTGCAGGCATGAGGTATTCAATTTCAAATACAGCTGAGTATGGTGATTATATTACAGGTCCAAAGATTATCACAGAGGATACTAAGAAAGCTATGAAGAAAATCCTTTCTGATATCCAGGATGGTACATTTGCAAAAGATTTCTTATTAGATATGTCTGCATCAGGCGGCCAGGCTCATTTCAAGGCTTTAAGAAAGATTGCTTCTGAGCATCCATCTGAGAAGGTAGGAGAAGAAGTACGTAAGCTTTATAGCTGGAATAATGAAGATGATAAGCTTATTAACAATTAATATAACGGTCATCCAGTGTTGTGAATAAATATATAAAAGGCGGGCATACCATATATGTCTGCCTTTTAATGGATTAATAACAAAAAACTTGTCTTATGTTTTTTATTGAAGTATAATTAGAAAAGAAAGGCAAACGTAACTAAAAAACAGGGAGGTGCTAAATAATGGCTTTATTAGCAGGAGTAGTAATAGGGGTTATTATAGTAGCAGTTGTAGTAGCTGGCATAGTTACAGCAATAGTTGCAGCAGCAAAGGACAGTTTAAGTGATGAATAATACAGTAAAGGCCGGCAATATATATATTGGTGATGGTATTCCTAAAATATGTGTGCCTATTGTAGAGGAAACGCAATCTGGTATATTTAAGATGGCACAGGCTGTATATGAAAGTGATGCAGATATTGCAGAATGGCGTGCTGATTTCTATAATGACTGCTATAATACAGAAAAAGTTATGGAGACACTTTCAAATATAAAAGAAATTCTTAAAGACAAGCCAGTGCTTTTTACTTTTAGGACTGCAGCTGAGGGAGGCAATAAGGATATCAGCTATAAAGACTATGCTGCACTTCTTGTCAGGGCATCAGCTGAGGCAGACCTGGTTGATACCGAAATGTACCGTTCAGAAAATATTACTGGACTTACCAGTATTATCAAAAAATCTTCTGTAATAGTAGGTTCTTACCATGATTTTAGAAGTACACCTGCTACAGAAGAAATGACAGACAGGCTGGTATATATGTACAATGCTGGTGCAGATATACCTAAGATTGCAGTTATGCCTGCTTCAGAGATGGATGTAATACGGCTTATGGAAGCTTCACTTAAGGCAAAAGAGCTGCTTAAAGGAAATCCTGTTATTACTATGTCCATGTCTGGAATGGGTCTTGTAAGCAGGATAGCAGCAGAAAATACTGGTTCAGCAGTGACATTTGGATGCATTGGAAGACCAAGTGCACCAGGCCAGATAGAAGTGAATAAACTAAAAAAGATGCTAGATATACTTCATTATAAAACAGAAAGGGAAACTACAGATGGCCAGGCTTAAAGAACATATTTTTTTAACAGGGTTTATGGGGGTGGGCAAGACAAGTACGTCAAGAGCGCTTAGCCGTATGCTTGGAGTTAAAGAAACTGACACTGATGCAATGATTGTTGAAAAAGAAGGATGCCAGATTTCTGAGATTTTTGATAAAAAGGGAGAGGCATATTTCCGCAGCCTTGAAACAGGAATACTTGATGATATTAAAAATATGAAACCATGTATAGTATCATGTGGCGGCGGTATGGTAATGCGCAGTGAAAATGTCAGGAAGATTAAAGAAACAGGCAAGGTAGTCCTTCTGTCAGCATCTCCTGAAACAATATATTTACATGTTAAAGACAGTACAAACAGGCCATTGCTGAATGGCAATATGAATATTCCATATATAAAGAAACTTATGGATGAAAGGATGCCTAAATATCTTGATGCAGCAGACGTTGTAATTGTAACAGATGGGCTTAATCCAAAGGAAGTAGCTGATAAAATAGTGGAAACATACTTGAAATATATTCCAAAATAGGATACACTATAACAAGGATTTGTGGATTTTGCTGTCCACAGTTACATTAAGGAGGATTTTAGAATGGTATCAGCAGGTGATTTTAGAAATGGTTTAACTATTGAGTTTGAGGGTAATGTGTACCAGGTTATTGAGTTCCAGCATGTAAAACCTGGTAAAGGAGCAGCATTTGTAAGGACAAAGCTCAAAAATATTAAGAATGGTGGTATAGTTGAAAAGACATTCCGCCCTACTGAAAAATGCCCACAGGCCCATATTGAGCGTTCTGATATGCAGTATTTATACAGTGATGACATGTACCATTTCATGAATACAGAAACATATGACCAGATTGATATGACAGCAGACCAGGTTGGTGATTCTCTTAAATTTGTAAAAGAGAATGAGATGGTTAAAATGCTTTCCCATAACGGTGAGATATTTGCTATTGAGCCACCTCTTTTTGTAGAATTAGAGGTAACAGAAACAGAACCAGGATTTAAAGGTGATACAGCACAGGGTGCTAATAAGCCGGCTATTGTAGAAACAGGTGCGCAGGTTGCAGTACCTCTTTTTGTGGAAACAGGAGACCGTATTAGCATTGATACACGTACAGGTGAATATCTTAAGAGAGTTTAAGATACTAGCAGGTTATTAATGGATTTTGTTAAAAGTCCCTCTATGGTATAAGATAATACCACAGGGGGACTTTTAAATATTATTATTGTTTCGTAAATCTAAAATTATAAATCTAACTTATCTAGTAAGCTTTTAGTGATTTTTCCGTTCACAGCCATTTTCTTGTTTTTCTGGAATTTTTTAATTGATTTTTTTGTTTTAGCGTTATATACTCCATTGGCACTGCCACATTTATAACCAGCTTTATTAAGTCTGGCTTGTACTTTTTTCACAGTAGAAGCCTGGTAATACTGGTATTCCTGGTCTGTGCAGTAATATGGGCATACTCCGTCAATATGTGCGTGGTCAGGATGACTGCTACAGTCATAATCATTATTTATACAGGTATTATGTCCAGCATGATGTCCATAATCATAGTTATAACCGTAGTCATAATCATAATGGCAGTTACCATTATGGCAATGTGCAGATACAGCATTAGAACTAAAAACAAGACAAGAACATGCAGCTATAACAGCAAATTTCTTGATTTTCATAAGCGTTCCCCCTTTTTAAATTTATTAAAAATATACTTATATAATGATACAAATATAACATATGGTACATATTATGTCAATAAATGGAAATTTGAAATCAAAATGACTTGTTAATTAAGTTGAAAGCATACCTAAAAAAGTAATTTTTAAATATGGTGCCAGTCTTGACATGAAAATAATGAAAAGGTTATAATAATTTTGTAATTGTTTTTTGTGTGCAGCTGCATAGGTTGATAAATAACCAATAGATAGAAAGGTGTTGTCTGTTGGTTAATATAATACTGACAAAACAAACATAGTTTTTGTTTCGTTATTTTATATTGCAAAAGATTAGCATAGTGTTACTGTGAGGATATAAATATAAAATAATAGCAGCAGAATGGAGTTATATAATGAAAAAAAAGTGGAACAGAAGAAGAACAGACAAAGAAATTCCTTTGCTTTTTTCCATTATATTGGTTTTTTTTATGCTGGGAGTTGTTGTATTTTCAGTGTCACGTAAAATAACTAAGGAAATGTCTGATTCCGCAATACAGAACCTAAGTGAGAGCCTGGATTTGATGAAAGGTACTTTAGAAACAATATTAGTAAAAGAGGCAGAATTCCAGAAACTTATTGCACAAGAGATTGCAGCAATGGATAATCCTGGTGAATTTATACATTCATATAACAGAAACCATACTATGGTAAAGATATCACTTGTCCCTGCTGGTAAAAAAGAAGGTGTTTCTAATACAGGTGAGGCATTTTCAGAAGAAGGACTGGATTTTTCAGCAGGAGAAACAATAGACGGTCTTCCGTTTTCAAGGTCTTATATCAATTATATGGGAACATGGGCATATTCTATGAAATGTCCTGTTAAAAAGGATGGCAAGGAGATAGCAACCCTCTATATAGAGTATGTTTATGATTCATTTGATGAATCACTTCCAGATGGATTTTATAATGGAAAAGCAATGCTCTATATTATGGATTCAAAAAGTGAAAGACTTGTATTAAAACCTAAAGGAATGGGAGAGAGAAATGCAGGACACCTTAACCTGCAGGATTTTTACAGGGCAAACAATATTTTGGAAAAAGGGCTTCTTGAGGAAGTTTCTGAGTGTGTAGATAATGGGAAGAATGTGTTATTCTACCATGATATACGTGGTAAAAGTGCACTTAACTATATGTGGCCAGTGAATGGTGGCATAATATATCTTATTGGATATGTGCCAGTTGAAGCAATACAACAAGAAGGAAAAACTGTAAACCAGAATATTTTTATTGTTGTATTTGTTATGTTTGTTGCATTTACCTTATGTTTTATTTTATACTATTTCAACCAGAAACAACAGAACAGGGTAAGGAAGGAACGTGAAACAGAAAGGGAAATACATAATAAACAGCTTGCAGAAGCATTGCAGGCAGCACAGCTGGCAAGTAACTCCAAAACAACATTTCTGTCAAATATGTCACATGACATACGTACACCGATGAATGCAGTTCTTGGATTTACGGCACTGCTTGCAAGAGATGCAGAAAATCCAGATAAGGTAAAAGAGTATACAAAGAAAATTACTGCATCAGGACAGCACCTGCTTAGTCTTATTAATGATATACTGGATGTTTCCAAAATTGAAAGTGGAAAAGTAGTGCTTAATCTAGATGAGTTTACCCTCAATGACCTGGTGTCTTCTGTGGATGCAATTATACGTCCTATGGCAAAGACAAAGAACCAGAATTTTTATGTTGAAGTAACAGGAATTAAACATGAGTACCTGTTAGGTGATGAAACAAGGATTAACCAGATTTTAATTAACCTTCTTTCAAATGCTGTTAAATATACACCAGAGAATGGAAGCATATGGTTCCGTATTATTGGGCTTAAGCAGCGCTCAAGCCAGTATGAGCATATAAGGATAGAAGTACAGGATAATGGTTATGGAATGACTCCAGAGTATCTCGGAACTATTTTTGATGCATTTACCAGGGCAGAAAACAGTACAACAAATAAAGTACAGGGTACAGGTCTTGGAATGGCAATTACAAAAAATATTGTAGAACTTATGGGCGGTACTATAGATGTTACAAGTGAAGTGGATAAAGGAAGCCTGTTCAGGGTTGATATAGAATTCCGTATACCAGAGAGCCATGCAAATAAACAGTTTTGGAAGAGTAATGGTATTTCACGTATTCTGGCAGTTAATGGAGACCCAGAGATATGTAAAAATATCCAGACGCTTATGAAGGGCATGGGAGTGCTTGCAGATACAGCATTTAGTGCAGAAGAGGCAATGAAAATATTAGAAGATATTCCTATGAAAAAAAGTTATAACCTGTTTTTATTAGATTACAATATACCAGATATGGACTGTATACAGGTGGCAGAAAAAATAAGGGATATTATGCCAGATAATGTACCAGTCCTGTTTCTTGCAGACTATGATACAGAGGGCATAGAAAAAGTGCTTAGAATTAAAAATTCGGGAATACTTACTAAGCCATTCTTTGTATCTGCATTTAAAGAGAAGGTTGAGGAAATGCAGAAAGTTTTAAAGGACAGAAGTATACCAGATATAGAACAGGATAACAATCTTGAAGGACTACATTTTCTTGCAGCAGAAGATAATGAAATTAATGCTGAAATCTTATCTGAAATATTACTAATAGAAGGAGCGGAATGTGAAATTGTTGGAAACGGAAAACTTGCAGTAGAACGTTTTATTAATTCCACAGAAGGAGAATTTGATGCAATTTTAATGGATGTACAGATGCCAGTGATGAATGGATATGATGCAACAAGGGCAATCCGGGCACTGGAACGTAAAGATGCTGCTAAAATACCAATTATAGCAATGACAGCCAATGCTTTTGCAGAAGACGAAAAAGAGGCTATAAAGGCAGGTATGGATGTCCATATGGCAAAACCAATTGACCTGGAATTACTAAAGAAGGTTATAAAACAATGTATACAAGGAAAGGAATAAGAATGATTAAAAAGGGAAATTTTAAAAAATTTGCCATTACCTGCCTGGCAGGAACAGTTGTATTTATAATGACAGCTTGTGGAAATAAGGAAGAGAAGAGCAGAAACCTGGTTACTTCTGCTGATAAAGATAAAAAAGTAGTAAACTTATTTGGACCTATGGAAAAGTCAAATCCAGATGCTGATAATATGGCAAGGACAGCATTTGATATAACTATTGGCATGGCAGAAAAGAAGCTGGGGCTTAATGTAGAATACAGGACTTATACAGCAGAAAACCACCAAGAGAAAACATATGATGATGTAACACTTGACCGTGTACGTAATGATATGGATGATTTATATCTTCTGAACCCTGATACAATACAGATACTAGGTGAAGAAGGAGAACTGCTGGACTTATCAGTGCTTGACAGTGCAGAAAATTTGCGTGAGGTTGTAAAAACGGCCAATATGATAGATGGAAAACTTGTAGCAATTCCACAAGAGGTGGTAGCATATGGTTTGTTTGTCAATAAGGATATGTTTGATAAATATAAACTTGGACTGCCAGAAACTCCTGAAGATTTCCTGGAATGTTGCAGAGTATTTAAAGAAAATGGTATTGAAACACCTGTTGGTGCAAACCGGTGGTGGCTTGAAAATTTTGTATTTGCCCAGGCATATGCAGATTTATATAATGGAGGTAATACAGATGCAGAAATAGAAGCGTTAAACAATGGTAAGAGCAAATATAGTGACTATATGCGTCCAGGTTTTGAATTTTTACAGAAACTAATAGACCTTGGCTATATTGATACAAAGACAGCTTACACTTATGAGGCTATTGAAGGAGAGGGACCAGGTTTTCTTGCACAGAAGACGCCGGTTGTAATGGCATACTGGGGAGCAGCGAATACAGAAACAGCTTATGGAAATACAGATTTTGAACTGCAGGTAATTGGTTTTCCAAGTAAACTGGGGCAGATGCCAGTAGTTTCAATGACAGGATATAGTATTAATGCAAATGCAGAGCATCTGGAAGATACTATTAATACTATGGATATAATACTTTCTGATGAAGCACTACAGCTTTATACAGAAACTAATAAAGTAATTTCACCTTCCAAAAATGTTGAGGTAGATTGTATTAAGGCATTAGAACCACTTAACGATAAGATAAAAGAGAATATATATGTCCTTGGCTCTAACGCAAGCATGAGAGTAGAGCAGTGGGGCAATACCTGCCTGGTTGTGCGTAATATGTTAAATGGGGCTACAGTGGATGAGTGTCTGGCAGAATTTGATAAACTGCAGGAAAAATCGCTGAAAAAATAAATATTAAATAGTGCTAAAATAAATTGGTATATTTTATATAAATATATATTGTTGATATTGCCAGGGTGCTATGTGTATAATAATATACACATAGCACCCTGGTTGTTTATATATAGTATTAAATTTATATAGTAATCAATATATACCCATATATACTATTTTTTAAAAATTGCTTTTTTACTTAACCCCTTTTTATATAATATTTTTTTATAACTATCTGCTTTAGAAGATGGAACTTTTATTTTTATGTTTTTCATAAGTTTTCCAAATGCATTTTTACCTATACTTTTTTCTGTAAGGTTTATAGTATTTATGGAAATTGAAGACAGGTTTTTACAGTTATAAAATGCTTTTTTTCCAATACTTTTAACATTCTTTCCAATTATTAAGTTATTAATTTTTTTGTTATTTTTAAAGGCATTGTCTGCAATTGAAGTAACCTTACATTTTATTCCATTAATTACTATAGTGTCTTCTATGGTAATATTTTTAAGTGCTTTTTTAGAAGAGACATATTCTACACTTGTATTTTTGCTAGAGTTAATTACTTTATAAATTACATTATTTAATTCATATTCTTTACCATTTTCCAAATCATTATTTTTATCTACTGTAGAATTATTATTTCCACGTCCAGCAAAATAGTCATCATAATTTTTATTAATTACAGTATCTATTCCATCTAAATTTTGTGCGTCTACATAACGTATATTGTCATAGTATACAAGTCCTTCATAATCAGAATTATCATTATGAAGAGCAAGAATAATATTTCTGATTTCAACATTTTCAGAAAATGGATATTTTCCATATTCTTCTGGATTATTATTTAATGGAATATATACATAATATTTTTGAAGCTGCTTTCCATCTGGTGTAATTACTTTTTCACCAGTTAAAGGGTCTAATGTAAATTTACCAGACTGGTACCAGTAACCATCACCATTTGGTGTTGAACATAATTCAAGCTGTATTTTTCCATTTGTAGCTTTTCCCTGTTCAAGATAAACATTCATGGCAAGAGCATCATATTTCTGGCAGTCTTCATAACTAAAAATATTCATTGGGCTTGTCATCCTGGCTCCATCTTCCCACTCATTTTTTCCAGGTTCAAATTTTACAGGAAATGACATCGCACTATTATCTTCCGCAATTTTATCAATGGAAATTTTTGTATAGTCTAATTTGGAATCTCCTTCTTTTTTCCATCCTTCTCTTTGCCCGTTTTCAAAAGTAAAAGGAAGTGAGACAAAAGTTCCTGGTTCATCTGGTGTTAAAGGTGCTTTTAATATATCTCCATTATACACAGATTCAAAACCAATATTATCAATATAAATTCCATTAGTAGCACCTATAATAAATGTAATATGTCCTAATTTGTCATTTGCCGGGGCATCACCAATTCCAACTTTTACTGTAGCTTTTAATTTTTTGCTTTCTTTATCTTGTGTAAAATTACTGCTAGTTAAAGTTACTGCATCAAGCTGGCTCCACCATCCTCTTCCTTCAGTTTGTATTACAGGCTGTATTTCTAGTTTATTATCTTTTAATGCGTCAGTATTATCAATATATACATCAAATTTTAAATCTTTATAAATAGAATAAACTGTGCCTAAGTCTTGTAATGATATTCTTGGACCATTCCATGGATTATCGGTAGAATCAGGTGTTTTTGGCAGATAAAGCATATAGTTGCCATTTATTTGTTTTATTTCTGGTTTATAATCTGCTGCTTGTACAGGGCTGTCTTCTAAAATAGTAACAGAAACATTTTCATCTGGGAAATCCATAACAATTTCAGACTTTTCATACATTGGTGCTTCTTCACCACGTATCATAGCACGTATGAAATTTCCCGTAATTGATAGTTCATCGCTGCTCCACTCAGGTATTCCATCACCATTGTGGTCTGATGGTTCAGAAGCAGTAGTTGAAAGCATAGCAGCTGAAACTTCATTTTTCTTTGCTAGTGACCATGAACACCAGCTTATTTTCTTTTCTTCCATAAAGTTAAGCCATCTTTGTGAATAATCAATAAAAGGACCACCGTCGCCAGAAGCTTCACTGGTTCCCCATTCTGTACAAAATACTGCCAGTCCATTATCAAGTGCATTTTCAATTTTACTGCCAAGCCAGTATTTACCATTTTCATCCACATCTGTATCATGTGTACCTGAATAAAAATGTACAGTATACATAATTTGAGGATTTTCATTATCAATATCTTTTACTGGATTTAAAATTGGTGCATCTACAAACTGGCTCCAGTTATCTGTGCCACAAATCACAATATTGGGGTTAGTATCTTTATCATAAGCTCTTATTGCATTTACAACACTTTGATGGTATGGCAGTAATTTTTCTTTCCATATATCAGAAGAATTTTCTTCTGTACCAAGGCCATTTGGTTCATTTGATGTTTCAAACAATATATTTCCCTGGTCACCATATTTTTGTGATATGTATGCAAAGAAAAGCTGTGGTCCTCTGTATTCAGGGTGCACTTTCTTAATCTCTTTATATATTTCTAAATCTTCCCCTGCGCTAAGATATTCCTCATCCATTGGGTCACCTGGAGTTAAAATATGCCAGTCAATTAATACATACATGCCCCTGTCAGTAGCCAGCTTAATTCCATATTCTACTTTTTTAAGCATTTCTTCTGGATTTGCCTTATATCCTTCTTCAGAAACATACATTGCAAGACGTATAATATCACATTTCCAGTCTTTAGCAAGGGCATCAAATGCTTTATCATTTAAAACCCATGCGCCATCTTCCCACTGAAGGCCAAAAGTACTCATACCTTTTAACTGTACAGGATTTCCGTCTTTATCACAAATCTGCCTGTTAGTTATTTCTTTGCCTTGGACATTTTTTTTAGAAGTAACAATTTTTAAATTGCCATATTTCTCAAAAGATGTCTTTTCTTGTGTTTGTGAAGCTTCTGCTGTTACACAGAATGGTGGAATTTGCGTAAGTGCAATAATTCCAGAAAGCATACATGCTAGGATACAATTAAATTTTTTCTTCATTGTAAATCCCCCCTTTATAAATTATGTAAATATTTTGTTATAGAACTTTTTAAGGAAAAGCCAAGCGGATTGCCCAATAACAAACCAACCTCATTGACGCTTTACGGCAGCCAGGCAGGAGCTTAAACTCCTGCCTGGCTAAGTAAGCCCTGGTGAATCAAACCTACCG
>VSNJ01000056.1 GCA_009774235.1 Lachnospiraceae bacterium | reverse complement strand
TATAAATATATTGCTGCAATACTTAAAAAATGTTACTTTTCGACTTGATATTTAAGGCATTTCCAGCAAATAACATACGTTTATAGTATATGACAAATTGTTACAATATATGCATACAGAAAACGACGGGGCATGATTATTTTATAATCTTTCTGCCAGTAAAAAACACACTTAAGACATGTTTGAAAATTAAATACTTCATAAGTTACCATCTCTGGCAATTCCAAAATTTTACCACCCCAAAGCCATGTTTGCAACATGGCTTTGCACGCATTGCGCTTGTATGGGATACGTGGTGGTGCATAAAATCTGAAAGAACCAGATTTAAGCACCAGCGTCCCCATAACAGCTGCCTTTTGGTAAAACATTTGGAACTTGCCAGGGTAATATATAATCTTTTTAGGATTTTTAATTTTCAAACACATATAAGCCCTTTATTTATCAGGGTTTGCTGTACTAAATGATATTGCACCTGGATGGGATATATACATTACAAATATCCATAATATAACAAAAGAAGCATAGTTTCTGGCTTTATCCATCCAATTTGTACAAAGGGTATATTTAATGCAGCAGGTTAATTATTTTGCACTTGGCGGCCATTGAAAAACGCCAGTGCTTAGCCCTTGTTTTTTAAGGGCTTATGCACTGCTGCGTTTTTCATTGAGTGGGAACGTGCCGCATAGTGCAAAATAATTAACCGCTGCATTCCAAAAAATCTTATACAAATTGACAGAACCATCCAGATTCCAATGCTTCTTTAATTATAAAATCAATTTTTAAAACTGTGTACAGGTGCTGGTATCCTTCCGCCCCTGTTTATAAAACCACTGCAGTCAAACTGGTTTACAGGCATAACTGGTGCATGTCCCAGAAGCCCCCCAAATTCCACATTTTCACCAACACCCTTTCCAATCACTGGAATAAGGCGTGCAGCAGTTGTTTTCTGGTTAATCATGCCGATTGCCATTTCATCAGCTATAATACCTGAAATAGTAGAAGGTTTTGTATCACCTGGAATTGCTATCATATCAAGCCCTACAGAGCATACACATGTCATAGCTTCCAGCTTTTCAAGAGTAAGTGCCCCATCTTCAACAGCATTTATCATGCCCTGGTCCTCACTAACAGGTATAAAAGCACCACTAAGTCCTCCTACATAAGAAGATGCCATTATACCACCTTTTTTAACCTGGTCATTTAACAATGCAAGTGCTGCTGTTGTACCTGGTGCTCCAGCCCGCTGTAGACCCATTTCCTCAAATATATCTGCAATACTGTCACCTACTGCCGGTGTAGGTGCAAGTGACAGGTCTATAATTCCAAAAGGAACACCCATGCGCTTTGAAGCTTCTCTTGCAACAAGCTGTCCTACTCTTGTAATTTTAAATGCTGTCTTCTTAACCTTTTCACAAAGAGTCCCAAAGTCCGCACCACGCACTGATTCCAAAGCTTTACGCATAACTCCAGGTCCACTTACACCAACATTAATAATCTCGTCTGCCTCTGTAACACCATGGAAAGCACCAGCCATAAATGGATTATCATCAGGTGCATTGCAAAATACAACAAGCTTTGCACAGCCGATACTGTCCCTGTCTGCTGTTTCTTTTGCTGTATCCAGTACAATATCCCCCATAAGCTTTACGGCATCCATATTAAGCCCTGTCTTAGTAGAACCAAGGTTTACAGAACTACATACAAAATCTGTTGATGCAAGTGCTTTAGGAATTGAACGTATCAGAAGCTCGTCACTTTCTGTCATGCCTTTTGAAACAAGAGCACTATAGCCGCCAATAAAATTAACTCTTGTGGCTTTAGCTGCTTTATCAAGGGTTTTGGCAATAGTAACAAAGTCTTCTGCAGTTTTACATGCCGATGCACCAATTAACGCAGCCGGAGTAACTGAAATACGCTTATTTACAACTGGTATGCCAAATTCTTTTTCTATTGCCTTTCCTGTTGGCACAAGCTCTTTGGCAACAGAAGTAATCCGGTTATAAATCTTTTCATTAAGCTTGTCTAAATCACTGTCTATACAATTTAAAAGGCTTATTCCAAGTGTTATTGTACGTACATCAAGATTTTCCTTTTCAATCATATCATTCGTTTCAAGAACTTCGTATATATTAATCATATAAAATCCCCCATTCAGCGAAGCTTAAGCCCGTTATATACGGTGCATACTGTCAAATATATCTTCTCTCTGTGCCTTTATAATACAGCCCATCTCTTCACCAATCTGTTCAAGTTCATGGCTGAATGTTTCAAAATCCTTAGAGCACTCTGCTACATCCACAATCATCATCATATTAAAGAAGCCATCAACTATTGTCTGGGAAATATCAAGTATATTAACACTGTTATTAGCTAAATATGTGCATACCTTTGCGATAATGCCCACGCTGTCTTTACCTACTACTGTTACTACTGTCTTCTTCATTATATCCTCCATTCTGCCGCTATATGGCATGCTTATTATATAAACAAGTTACTTTGAACCTTTACAAACTTACAAGTGCAGAAGGCACATCTCTGTTTGCAACTGCCATCTGGAAAGGCAGTTCATTTATTCCAAGTTCCTCCCATATCTGGCATTTTACTGCCTGGTATGCAAGTTCTGGATAATTATTTTCTTTTGAAAGATGTGCAAGAAATGCATATTTTAAACCACTTCCAAGCAGCCTGCACAAAAGACGTCCAGAATCTTCATTTGATAAATGCCCTTTTTCCCCAAGTATCCTGCGTTTAAGCTGGTATGGGTAGCTTCCTGCTTCCAGCATGCTTATATCATGGTTTGCCTCCAGAACAAGTATTTCACTTCCGAAAAGATGTTCCACAGTATATTCATCATATACCCCTAAATCTGTGGCAACTCCTGCTTTATGCCTGCCTGAACCCACTGTATAACATACTGGGTCTGCAGCATCATGTGACATGCTGAATGGTGTTATATCCATGCTTTTTAATTTGATATGTTCATCTGGATGTACCTCATATAAATGTTTCATTGATATAACACCATTCTTATCTTTGCTTCTTATATAATCAAGCGTTGCTCCTGTAGCATAAACTGGTGTACCAAACATTTTTACCATCATACTAATACCTTGTATATGGTCAATATGCTCATGTGTAACAAATATCCCGTCTAGTTCCTCTGGTCTTGTGCCTATTGCATAAAGCCCATCCACAATCCTTTTACGGCTAATACCTGCATCAATAAGTATATTAGTATTTTTATCTCCTATGTAAACACAATTGCCACTGCTTCCGCTAGCAATACTGCAAACTTTCATAATCTGTTATTACCATACCTTTTATAATATTTAACCTAATCCCCCATTCTATGCCTTTTGCGGCACAAACAGAGATAAAAAATGCTGGTTTTGCATTTCCAAAGATTGAAGTGTAGTCCTTCTTAGGGTGTGTTTTTTGCAGCCTTAGAAGGATGTTTCAATCTACCCATTCAATCCTCACAGAATCCCCCTCATTAACAGAACAGGTGAAATCACACATTTCCCCATTTACAGAAGTTTCAAGATGGTCACCATGTGCAACTGATGTATCAACAGGGTAGAAGTCCAATACATCTACAAGTATATAAGACGGTTTCCCGTTTAAAACTACTTGTTCCCCATTTACTGTTATATTTATAGCCGCTTTGGGTATTTCTGGAACAATTTCTTCTGGTTCTGTTAAATTTTCATCTTCTTCAGACAATATACTGTCTTCTATTATTCCAGAATCCCATTCTTCATCCTGTAATCCCCTAACTGCTTCTTCTGGTTCATTATTATAACTTTCTGTATCTGGCTCTTCTTGTACTTCTGGTTCTTCTTGTGGATATAATACATCATTTGTAACAGGAAACTGTCCGTCACCATATTCCGCCATAAGTTCAGTATAATTAGGTTCTTCTTTCATAATTTCACAAGCAATAGAAAAATTGTCATAAACTTTTGCATCTAAAGGCGCAATTACATTATTTACATATATTTTACCCCTGCATATAATATCCATAAATTCAAGTACCTGTTCAAGTGTATAATAGCCAAGTATCTCTATCCTGTCACCTTCCCTGACTTCATAAAAACCAGATACAAGGCTGCCATTCACTGTTACAAAGCGTGGACATACTATTTCCTTGCCATTAAATATAATCTTCATATTTGACCGGTATTCACGCAGGCTGCTAATCTCAAGCCTTGCATCAGCACCACGGGTTGATGGTATAATATCAACTTTACAATTCTTCTCAACATGCGTGCTCATTCCAGTCTGTTTCCCATTAAGCCTTACAATAGCAGCTTCCCCTTCCTTGCCACGCAACATACGTTTCTCACCATTAACATAATATATAAGTGATTTGCCACGCTTAGGGAACAAGTCTTCATTAGGAAATCCCATCTGTACAGCAGCATCCATAATTGTCAGCTTATTATTATTATAAAGTTTTATACGCTCACCATTTACTGTTACAAATATAAAGTTATTACGCTGCTCATAATAATTAAGGCATATTCCAACAGGAGTTACTAAAAGCGAGTCTATAACAACATCATCCTGCATAAAATTCACATTGCCAAGCACCTCAGACCCTCTTAACGCAACTCTTTCTTTCTGCAATCCAAGATATTCCGCAAGATTTTCTGTAAACCCTTTAGCTTTGCCACCTCCGCCAACCACAAATACAGCACTTACTGATTTACCGCCATTAAGTTCTTTTATTTTATCAGCAACACCCTTTGTAATCATTTTTATTGTTTCTTCTGTAACTGCAGCTATATCATCAGCTGTGACCCTTTGTGGCAGCCCCATTATATCATTAAATTCAACTTCTTCATTTAATGTGCTTGCACATTTCAGCCTGTCTGCCTCATTAAAATCAGTAAGGTAATATTTGGCAATACATTCTGTAATTTCATCACCAGCACAAGGAATCATGCCATATGCTATTATGCTTCCATCTTTTGTTATAGATATATCAGAGGTACCTGCTCCTACATCCACAAGAGCAATATTTAAAAGCCTGAATTTCTCTGGTATTGCAACATTTATAGCAGCAATAGGCTCCAGTGTAAGATTTGATACATAAAGCCCTGTACGTTCAACAGCAGCATATAAGCCATCAACTACCTCATTTGGAAGAAATGTAGCAATAAGCTCTTCTTTTATATTATTTGCTTTATGCCCCTCAAGGTTTGATATCATATAACCATTCTGGTAATAATGCTTAACAGAATAACCAACACAATAAAACCTTATATCATCACTTTGTTTCTCTTCACGCAGTATGCTGTATGCATTTTCAACACCAATCATATCAAGTGTATATATATGTTCACTTGTAATAACAGTATCAGAATTAAAATCCATCTGTGCCTCTGCTTCAACAGTCATAAGTACACGTCCCGCTGCTGCAATACATACATCTTTAAATCTTCTTCCAGTAATATCTTCAAGTTTTTTGTGTATCTTCTCTATAGTTGCAGCAACTTTACCTATATCATGTATCTGCCCGTCAAGCATTGCCCTTGTATGGTGCTCTACAGATACCTGTGCAACTACTACAAATGTACCATCATTATTTTTATATCCAATTATACCAACTACGCTTCTAGTACCTATATCTAAACCAAATACTAGCTGTTCTGGAACACCTTCCATATTAATTTTTTCTATTTTACCAGCGTTTCTGGAACTATCTGCCATCAGAACCTCCATCTTAGGAACTGTCCAGAAATACCCCTTTAACCTGGTACAGGATAAATGTCCATACACAAATAAGAAAACTACTGGCATAGAGGACTATGTCCTGGTTTTCTGGTGCTCCAGGCTGTTAAGTTATTTCTGGACAGTTATTTACTCTATAATTATTACTATCCACGGTCTGGTCTGCATTGGTTATAGAAATTATACATTTTCTATTTGCCAGTCTATTGGTTCCAGACCGTTTTCTATCAGGAAATTATTAGTCTGGCTGAAATGTTTACATCCAAAAAATCCCCTGAATGCAGACAATGGACTTGGATGTGGTGCCTTTAAAATAAGATGTTTTGGATTATTAAGCATTGGTATCTTACTTTGTGCAGGCTTCCCCCATAAAA
The DNA here is from genome assembly GCA_009774235.1 of Lachnospiraceae bacterium. Classification (GTDB taxonomy): domain Bacteria; phylum Bacillota; class Clostridia; order Lachnospirales; family Lachnospiraceae; genus Butyribacter. The sequence goes on along the minus strand of VSNJ01000056.1, from coordinate 15,764 downwards.
GGTATACTATTGGCCTGTCCTGTTCATTTACAGCCTGTATAACAGCATCGGTAAACTTCTCCCAGCCCATGCCTTTATGTGAATTAGCCTGGTGTGCCCTTACTGTAAGCACCGTATTAAGCATAAGCACACCCTGGTCTGCCCACTTCTTAAGATAACCATTATTAGGTATTTCACACCCTATATCATCATTTATTTCTTTATAAATATTCTGGAGTGATGGTGGTATCTCTGGCTGGTCAGGCAGTACAGAGAAACAAAGTCCATGTGCCTGGTGTACATTGTGGTATGGGTCCTGCCCAAGAATAAGCACTTTTACCTTTGAAAGTGGTGTAAAATGAAATGCATTAAATATATCATCTGCTGGCGGATACACAACTGTATTACTGTATTCCTGTTTCACAAACTCAAATAACTCCTTATAATAAGGTTTTGAAAACTCTGGCTGTATTGCATCAAGCCAGTCATTCTGTATCATAGACATAAATTCTTCCTCCTTTTAGTTCTTTCTTACACTTATCCCTTCTTTATCAAGATATTCTTTTACTTCCCATATCCCAAGTTCTTTATAATGAAAAAGCGATGCTGCCAGAACGGCATCAGCTTTACCTTCTGTAAATGCTTCTTTAAAATGTTCAAGCTTGCCTGCCCCGCCTGATGCTATCACAGGTATTGACACATTTTCTGACACAGTTTTTGTAAGTTCTATATCATATCCATCTTTGGTACCATCACAGTCCATACTTGTAAGAAGTATTTCACCTGCGCCAAGCCGGTCTGCCTCTATTGCCCATTCTATGGCATCAATACCCATATCCACACGTCCGCCGTTCTTATATATAGTCCAGCCACTGCCATCTTTACGTCTTTTGGCATCTATCGCAACTACAACACACTGGCTTCCAAATTTCATTGCTGCATCTGAAATAAGTTCTGGATTCTGTATTGCTGCAGAATTAACTGCAACCTTATCAGCACCTTCCCTTAAAATAAGTTTAAAATCATCAGTAGTCCTTATTCCACCACCAACTGTAAATGGTATAAACACTGTTTCTGCAACACGGCGTACCATATCAGCCTTGGTTGCCCTCGCATCTGATGAGGCTGTAATATCAAGAAATACAAGCTCATCTGCACCTTCTTTGCCATAAGCAGCACCAACTTCAACAGGGTCTCCTGCATCCCTTAAATCTAAAAAATTTATTCCTTTTACCACACGTCCATTATTTACATCAAGACATGGTATAATCCTTTTTGTAAACATATATCTCTCCTATTTATTTCCACAGAGGCAAAACATACCTAATTATTTACAAGGGTACATCCAGCTAGTCCAATATTACAATATAAAACCCACAAATCTGTTATACAAGTACTTTTTCTATACTTCACAGAAATTCTTTAATATCTTAAGCCCTGTATCACCGCTTTTCTCTGGATGGAACTGGCAGGCAAAAATATTGCCATGTTCTACAGCGGCATGTATATGTGTTATATATTCTGTAGTTGCTGCTACGTCTGCTTCTGACGCTGCCTGAAGATAATATGAATGTACAAAATATACATATGGATTACCAGATATACCTTTAAATAAACGGCTATCCTCTTTTACTGATAAAGAATTCCAGCCCATATGTGGTATTTTATAACTTTCTTTAGGTGGTATTGCAAGGATTTTTCCTTTTAATATGCCAATACCTGCCCTTCCTGGAGCTTCATCACTTGACTCAAACATAAGCTGTAATCCAAGACATATACCAAGTATAGGTTTTCCATCTAATGCAGTCTTTCTAGCCACCTCCGTCATTCCAAAGCTGTCAAGCTTATCCATGGCATCACCAAAAGCTCCTACACCTGGCAGTATAACCTTATCTGCATTATAAATTTCATCTTTGTTTCTTGTTATTATACAATCTTCACCAAGATATAACAGTGCTTTTTCAACACTTTTTAAATTGCCTGCATCATAATCAATAATTGCTATCATAAACAGCCTCCATGACAAAAGCCCACCGGTTGTTCACCGGCAGGCTATAATCAACCTTTTTTCTTTGCAATGCTTACCACTTTATCTGTATATGCCCCTTCATCAAGACTCAATATATCATAAGCATCTGTTTCAGACAATCCAAATTCATCCCTGAGTATGCTTAATATTTTATCTTTACATACTTTAAGGTCGCCTTCAATCTCTAAATCCATTGCCATGTCTATATTATCATCATATTTCTGAAGCCCACGCAACAGCGCATTAAGAGCATCAGGATAATGTTTCATATTTGCATAACTGCTGTATGTATTTAAAGACTGCTGCACTTTCATTACAGTAATAATCTTTTCATATGTATCAGGGTCTTTTTCATTAAGTTTAGTTCCCATTGCCTCTTCATATGCATCACTGTATCTCTGCAGTGTAAAATATTTCTCTGCTGAAGATTTGGAAACCTTATATCCAAATACATTTGTTCCAAAAACTACACCTGCAAGAATTAAAGCAGCGAAAATAATTACAACCGTTACACCAGCTTTATTAAGCTTTCCTACTACTTCCTGCTCTTCTGCTTCTTTTTCTGCCTCTTTCTTAGCTGCCTTCTCTGCTTTTTTAGCAGCTTTAGCTTCTGCCTTCTCTGCCTTCTTAGCATCTTTCTCTGCTTTTTTAGCAGCTTTAGCTTCTGCTGCCTGTGCTTTCTTAGCTTCTTTTTCTTCTTTTGCCTTAGCCTCTTCCTCTTCCCTTAATACAGCCTGTTCTTCCTCATCTGCCTTAGCCTTGCGTTCAGCTTCAGCAATTTCATCTGTAACAATATTGCCAAATACCCGTTTAAAGAACCCTGGTTTCTTATTTTCTTTGACAGGCTGTTCTTCTGTCTGGGCAGGCTTTTTATCATCAACAGACAATGACACATCATCAAGTAATGAAGCATCCTCTCCTGTACCACCAGAAATATCTGGAATATCATCAAGACCAAGACCCAGGTCTGGTTCTGTGGTTTCCTCTTCTCCAGCAGGTGTATCTGGCGGAACATCTACACCAAGGTCATCAAGCAGCCCGTCTAACATAGAATCAATTGGTGAATCTTCTCCAGCTGCTGCAACATCTGGTTCTACAGCCTGGACAGGTTCTTCACTAACATTTCCACTTACATCTGCTGCCTGTTCTGGCTCATTGTCCTGGCTGGCTTCCTCTGTTTCCACACTTTCTTCCCGGACTGGCTCTGGCATACCCAAATCCTGTGTTTCTTCTTCAACAGATGGCATCATCTCTGTTGCATCCAAGTCTTCTGGTATCTCCATATCTGGAAGTTCTTCCTCCACAGATGGCATTACTTCTGTTGCATCCAGGTCCTCTGGTATCTCCATATCTGGAAGTTCTTCCTCCACAGATGGCATTACTTCTGTTGCATCCAGGTCCTCTGGTATCTCCATATCTGGAAGTTCTTCTTCTACAAATGGCACATCTGCCTTTTCTTCCATTGCAGGAACAGGCATATCATTTGTTACATCATCTAAATCATTGTCCACAGACATATCCAAACCTGGCAAATCTGATAAATCCCCAAGGTCACTTAAATCCCCAAGACCACTTAAATCATCAAGACCTTCAAGATTTCCCAAATCATCAAGTTCTACAAAACTCTCAAGGTTATCAAATCCACTTCCACCTTCAGAACCATCACTATTACCTGTCTGGTTTAATTCCTTTTCTTCGTTCAATCCCATTATCTCCCTTACAAATTATGCATCTGTACTTCCTATTAAGCTGTCAATAGCACCTACTAGCTGCCCAATTTCAGGCTTTGATAACTGTGCATCTGCACCAAGCTGTTCACCTTTACGCCTCATCTCTGCATTAACAAGTGATGAGAAGATAATTAATGGTATATGTTTAAGCTTATCATGCTCTTTTACAAGTTTAGTAAGCCTGTGTCCATCCATCTGAGGCATTTCTATATCTGTAATAATACATGATACATTTTCCTCAACACTTCCTTCATTAAGATACTGCTGTAGCTTATCCCAGCACTCTTTTCCATTATCTGTTGTTGTCAGGTTAGTATAACCTGCCTGTTCAAGACAATTTACAATCATCTTACTAAGAAGTGCTGAATCCTCAGCAATAAGGATAGGACTTTCATTACGGCTCCTGTTTCTCATATGTTCAACATCAGAAACTTTAAGACCCGTTTCAGGATTAATTTCTGAAACTATTTTTTCAAAGTCAAGAATAATTATAAGCTTATCATCTATACGGATAATACCTGTTGCCATACCTTCACCAGCTGTATTAATAGTTGAATCAGGTTTTACAATGTCAGACCATGACACCCTGTGTATACCTAATACCCCATTTACATGGAATGCTGTATTCAGCTGGTTAAAGTTGGTTACTATATACATATCATTAGTAACCTTATCCGGCTTTTCCAGATGCATAACCTCTGCCAGGTCAATTATAGAAATAATCTCATCCCTTGGCATAAATATGCCTTCAATCCGTGGGTCAGCATTTGGGATAGGTGTAGGTGTCTGGTATGAAATAATCTCACGTATCTTAGCAACATTAATTCCATAATAATTTTTGCCTACCTTAAATTCCAAAATCTCCAGTTCATTAGTTCCACTCTCTAACAAAATTCCTGTTTCCATATAACCGTCCCTCCAATATTTTACCACTTACAAGTGGCAATAGTTATGCCGCTTTATGGCACAGACAGCACATTAAGAACGTAAATTGTACATTCCCTGGCTTTAAAATTAATAAATATTTACTTTACACTGACAGTAGCTTCTTTATTCCCTTTTACAGCTTTTACAACAATGTTTTTAACCTTTACAGATGAATCCACCTGGAATATAAGTACACCTTTTTTACTTTTGCCTGCTGCAATTTTCTCATTGAAACTCAGCATATCCCCTTCTGCGATAGTAAACATCGGGGCACCATAACTTTCACCGCCTATTGTTAATGAATAACTTATATCCTTCCTGGCAAGATTAACTTTCTTTGCCCCTGATGAAGTATTTTTAAACCGAAAAGAAACTATTACAAGTTTCTTTCCATTATCAGCATAAATTGAAGAATAACTTGTAATAATATTCTTCTTAGTTTCATATGATACAGGATTTACACTTATACCTGCAACATTATATACTTCACTAAGGCTGGCTTTCTGTGTAACAGGCATAGTACTGCCACCTGCCTGGCTGTTTCCACTTCCACCCTGGTTTCCTGCCATCACTGTTCCTGGAGAAGTGCTTCCTGGTTTCTGTTCCCCAGTTTCTGGCTCTGGTGCTGGTTCTGGCGTAGGTACAGGTGTAGGTTCTAACAATGACTTATCATAATTAAATGCATATTTATAATTATCAGAGCCATTAAGCACTGCGCCTGCAATATACTGGCTTATCATTTCACTGTCTTTGTCAGATAAATCCGGAACACTTGCACATCCTGTTAAAACAACAGATGCTGCAAGAGTTACGGCATACATCCTTTTTTTCATACCGGTATCCCTCCAGAAAATTTTACAAAATATCATATATACTATAGTACCATAACCACATTCACTGCGTCAATGAGAACATTTAATTACACATGCTATTTACTATCAAGTTCAAACCAAAACTCTACACCATCTTCATGGTTTAACACACCACACTGCCTGTTCATGGAATTCATTACCGCCTTAACTATTGAAAGACCTATGCCGCTTCCACCATATTCCCTTGTACGTGCTTTATCAACTTTATAGAACTTTATCCATATTTTATCAAGTTCATCCTCAGGTATACGGTTTCCAGTATTAAAGACGCTTATCCTTACTACATCACCACGCCTTTCAATATTTACATCTATCCTCATTGCACCTGCTACATGGTTAGCAGCATTACTTATATAATTAGTAACAACTTCTTCCACCATATATTCATCTGCCCATACATAGACAGGTTCATAATCTGGCATATTTATTACTGCCCCTTTCTGTCCTGCAAGGAGCGAAGCAGAATTTATAACCTGTTTTACAAGTTCTGTTATATCAAAACGCTCGAATGACAGCGTATTCTTTCCAAATTCTATCTGGTTAAGGGTAAGAAGCTTCTTAACCATTTTATTCATTTTGCCAGCTTCATCTATAATAACTTCACAATAAAACTCACGGCTTCCGCTGTCATCATTAATATTGTCATATAATCCCTCTGCATACCCCTGTATTAATGCTATAGGGGTTTTTAATTCATGCGAAACATTGGATAAAAATTCTTTACGCATCTCATCAATCTGGGTCTTTTCTTCTATATCCCTCTGAAGTTCATTATTAGCTGCTTTTAATTCCGAAATAGTCTTCTCCAGCGTTTCTGACAATGTATTTATACTGCTTCCAAGTACCCCTATCTCATCATGCGTTGTCACAGGATACCTTATATCAAAATCAAGCTCTGACATACGCTTTGCTATTTCAGTAAGTTTAAGTACAGGTTTTGTAAAACTGTTACTTACATATATCATTATTATTGTAGCAATCAGTATTACCACAAGCCCTGCATAAAAAATAAAACTGTTAAATATTTTTATATTTTCTTTCATCATCTGGTAATTTGTATTTATATACACAAACGAACCTGAATCTAATTTTCCAAATATTTCAATATAATAAGAGCCTATACGCTCATCAAAAACTTTACATACAGAATACTTGTTATTCTCTTTTAACAGTTCACGTCCTTCACTATCTGTATAAAAGCTCTGGTAATTTTCCATTCCATAAATATAATCTTTGGTCTTTTCTCTTACACGCTGCTTCTGGAAAGTAGTTATTTTGTCATATGCCGGATAGTCATAAGAATAATATATATTCCCAAAATAATCTGCAAGCCTGAAAACATATACATTAGTTGCATTATTAGCAGAAAGGATTTCAAGTGCCAGTGTACTTTCCTCTGACAGTGCATCTATATTTTCATTATAGTTTTTATCACGGCTTACTATCTCATTGGTCTCTGAATAAGACTCCTCAAGCATTGATACTTTTGTATACTGGTAATATGTTGGCAGAAACAGTTCATTCATAGACCATATAAGGAAAATAGTCATGCCTAACAAGCCTGTCATCATTAATATAAGCTTTGTCCTGACAGATTTTATTATATTTTTTTTAATCATATATACATACTCCAAAGCCAGGCTATAACTTAGTTTATTCTATATATAATAATATATAACCATAAACCCTTATAGCTGTCAAAGCCCTGCTTGTGCAGGGCTTAATAAATCTATATTAAAATTACATGGTCATAAGTTCCCTTGTTTATTCTAACAGAATATAATTGTTTTTACAATGGTTCTTTATATGGATTTTGGGATTTTTCACAAATCTGGAAGCTGGGCATATATTATACTGGTCTTTTTCATTATATTACCAATAAATTATTAATTTTTATAAATATACTCAATAATATATTCATGTCTTTTATTCTTTTTAAATTTATACCTGCAAGGCATCCCAGATTTTCAACTGCAATAATAGTATCTTATCATCAATCTGCATAATAAGCTGTACATATACTGCCTTAAAATCCAGTCCAGTTTAAAATATTGATAAAATAAAAAATTTGCCTATTGCTGTATTTTATTGTATAATTAATAAATCTAATATATATATTTGAAATTACCAACTAATAAAGAAAAGAGGGCTATAAGAATATGAAATCATTTGATAATGTATGGCAAGAAATTATTACAAAAAAGATAGAAAATCAATAAAGGTATTGGATTTTGGATGTGGTGGCGGAAACCATACATGGTATTTGGCAAAGGAAGGTTTCTCAGTATATGCCTTTGATGGATCAATTAGTGCAATAGATAAGGTAAAACAACTTTTGGAAAAAGAAAGATTATCAGCCTGTTTAAAAGTTATGGATGCTTTAGAATTAGATTATGAAGACAATTTTTTTGATTGTATCATAGATAATGCAACCATTTATGCTAATAAATACCGAAATATTAAACTTATGTATAGTAAAATATTTAAAATATTAAAAGAAGGAGGCCGGTTACTTACAGTTAATTTCTCTACAAATACTACTGGCTATGGAACAGGTAAAGAACTTGAAAAAAACACATTTTGTGATATAACATCAGGAAGGCTTGAAGGAAGAGGAATCACACATTTTTTTGAAGAAGATGAATTAAAAAACATATTATCAGATATAGGATTTATTAATATAATAATAGATAAGATGCAGTATACAGACATGGGAGATACAGTTGGGCAGTTTCTTGTACAAGCTGAAAAACCATTATTACCATAAAATAGTAAAATTACATTCTATCTGGAACAAAATTTATTGCCAGAAAAAATATGCCATAAAACAAGAATATCTTAAAAAGTCTTTCACCAAAGAAAGATTTTTAAGACATTCTTGTTTATTTAAAAATGATACCAAAAAGTTATTCCGTTTACATTTATCCAATATAAATATAATCTTGCAAATCAACAGGACGAATACTTCCATCTACATTAAACACTGGAACAATACTTGTTAAATATATTTTCCCCCCCCAGTCAGATGGATGGTGCATATAATCAGCAGTTACATCTTCATAAATATTCTTTATGCTGGCAACTTTATTATATAGTGAATAAATGTCTGCAAAATAAATTCCATTTCTTTTTGAAATTTCCTTTAATGCATTATTATATTTAATTGTTGCATCAACATTTTCACAATCCCATTCTGTATTTTGTTGAAAAAAACCTACAATAATAACATCAATATTATTTTCTTTAAACTGTATTACAGAATATTCTATATCTTGTATAAAACTATTAATATTATCACTGTTTAAAGAGCCAGTAACAACATGGTCATTCATTCCAAATTCAATAACAGCAACATCCGGTTTTTGCTGGATAATATTATTTATATTACTTAACAAAAATCCTCTGTCTGTACCTCCTTTGGCAGCCAAGTTAATATTAACAGAACATTTATAATATGTTTCTATACTACGTTTTAAATATCCTGAAAACGAATCCTTAATACCATCATCATAGTAATATTGTGATGTAGTTTGTGCACCAGCTGCTATACTATCACCTATTATTGAAATATTAATACCTTTTTTATTTAGAATCTTATCTTTAAGGTTATCACTAATTAAATATGATTCATCTGCGATGTTCTCTTTCTCTTTTGGCTGTATATCATATAAATAATCAACATGGATTTGATACTTAACATTTAATTCAGGATTTCTAGGATTTGAATTAAAAATAAATTTTCCATTATTTCCATAATAAACTTTATGTTTTCTATAATTTGGTATACGTGAATTATATGTCCTTTTTATATTTCCTTTATCATAATCCACAATATAATCCAAATTCTCATTATAAATAATTATATTTCCATCTTCATTATATCCATAAACAGAAACCACCTCTTTAGGTTTAATAAAAAATGCTTTTTCTTGCTGGTCATATAAACAAAATGTTTCTCCCTCCATTTTCTTTTGTGTTATTTCTGATGTTTTATTATTTAAAAAAATTTTATTATATAATACTATAAAGGAAATAAAAATAATTATTATAACTATTGTTAATAATTTTTTTTACTAATCAATGATTATCTCCTATTTACATTCTTAATTAAGTAATTTACCTTTTTTTCTCATAAAGTCTAGCTAAGTATTTTCACTACTTTCATATAAATACTATCCACCAAACCCATAATTTTTATATCTAATCCTATAAATCTGGCAACCTTATTTCTAACAAATCCAATTATAACACTAACAACAAATAATGTCACAATGGTAGCCAGAAATACTAAAATAATTGTTGGACAATTTGCATATTCCCACGGTTTTAAATTAGACCATAAGACACTTTCTATGTCTTCCTGGCAGTGGAACATATATGATGCTAATGACAGTGCTGAAAGACTTCCAATTACTTTTCTGAATTTTTTCTTTATTTTAATATTCATAAAGAAAAGCAATAATGTTATAGCTTGTATATATGTTAACAGTGAATTATATGGAGTAAGTTCTATAGAAATCCCCAATCTTCCAAGTAATGGACCTGAACAAAATACTATTGCTGAACTTACAAGATACCCCCCCCCGGTCAATCCTAAACATACAAATTTATTACCATTGCTTTCATTAACTACAACATTATCATTATCAGCCAAATATGCTCCTGTTACATAAAGAACGAAGAACCATAACAAGCTATACCCATAATTGCTGCCTAACTGCCCTTCCCAATTATTAAACATAGGAATAACTGAACACATAACCAATAATAACAGAATAAGGATTCTATGGTAAGTTTTATCTAATGTATCTAACATAGAATTAATAAAGGGTGATAAGAGTGACATTGCAAAGTATACAGTAAAGAACCACCACTTTCCTCTTGAAACTGGAAAGAATCTTTTTATTAATTCTATACAACTGGTTTCTTTTACAAATACTATTGCTACACAAAGATATCCTATTACAGAAAAAAACAAAACCATCAACCATAGTTTAGAAAGGCTTTTAACCTGTTTCCTTAAATCTGCTTTCTGTTTATACATAAAAAACCCGCTTATAAGAACATAACAATTAACTGCAGGATAACATAATGTAGTAACTCCACTAACTATCCATTTCCAAGGAACAACTGTAGTATTCATCAATACTTTTCCTGTCCCACCTGCATTAAAATGAAGTGAAAGTACCATAAAAGCAAGTAATATTCTAAGTAAATCAATTCCATAATTTCTATTATTATATGGATTAATCTGGTTTTGTATATTATTTTCATTCATTGTACTTTAAGCTCCATTTCTGCAATTAATAAATCAATCTTTGTATCAATATCTATGGATTTTTCTCTTGGCATAACATAGCCCATACATTTGTCAGCATAAAAATTATAATCTGTATTCATTATTTTTTTTGCATCAACTAAATATACAGCACCATTTTCCCTATAATGTTTCTCAAGTTCCTGCCTTCTCATATAATTATATGGTGATGCCGCCATTTCATCCATCCATCCAGACCCAGACAGCCTGAAACACCACTGCACCGGATGGTCTGTTTCTGTTACAGACACAGCATTATTTGCCCCTGTCTCATACATACGTTTAAAAACATTCTTGATATCATCTGCATCCCTTAACGGAGATGTTGGTTGTAATAAAGCAACATATTCAAATTTCTTTCCATCTGTTTCATAATTTAATAAAACTTCACGTACAGTATCCCAGGAGCTTGCTGTATCCCCTGACATTTTTTCTGACCTTAAAAAAGGAACATGGGCACCACATTTACGTGCAATTCCAGCATATTTTTCAGAATCCGTAGAAACCATAATTTCTTCAAAATAACCAGAATCCAATGCCGCTTTAATTGTATAATACATTAATGGTTTCCCAGCCAAACCAGTTATATTCTTATCTGGAAGCCCTTTTGACCCACTCCTTGCAGGTATTATTGCTATATTTCCCATAACACACCTCTACAATGAAAAGACAATATCATAAAAATGCTTCTCATTTGTTTCCTCTCTTTTTTCCAAATAGCCAAGTATAATATCAAAAATCTGTTTAAATGTAGTCCCATTACCAAAAGGAGATTCAATATGTTTTGCTTTCTCTTGGAATTCATCTGTAAGTGCAATTTTCATAGATTTAAAAATCTCTAATTTATCTGGTACACAGCATATAACGCTTTCCGCCATCATTCTGCCTTTTTGACGGTCTCCTATATTAATAGTTGGTGTCCCCATTGATGGTGCCTCAACAACACCACTTGAAGAATTACCAATTACAAGTTTCGCATATTTAACAGCAGATAAATATTTCAATACACCTAATGATGTTACCACCAGCCAGTTAGAACGCTTCTTTCCTTCTTTAATCCATATATCATTAATTGCTCTCCCGCCTGCATCAGTATTTGCCATTGTGACAATATAAGACATGTCATTTTGGGCATCCATCGCTCTTATCAATTCATACACCTGGCTTACAGCTGTGTTATTCTCCATAGTAACAGGATGGAAAGTAACTACTGAATAGTCCCTGAGTACATTTTTAAAATCTATATTTTCTGATAATTCCTGTCGGGACATTAATTTCATATCCAGACAATTTTCAACACCTGGTTCTCCAACATTAAATACCCTGTCTGGCTGTTCACCCATTTGAATAACTCTCATTGCTGACTGCCTGCACCCAGGAAAATGTAAATAACTCATTTTAGTAATACAATGACGTATTGCATCATCAACTGCCCCCTCTGTAGTATCACCACCTGAAATATGGGCAACTGGAATACCAATAAAATGAGCAGCAGATGCGGCGGCAAATATTTCAAACCGGTCACCTAATACAACCACTATACTTGGTTTATAATTTGTGAATAATCCAGCAAACCTGGTCATAGCCACGCCAGCTGATACAGCCATGCCTTCTTTACTGTCATCATTTATTGGAATAGGTATCTTTATATAATCAAGAAATCCATCTTCAATTATTTCATCTTGTGTATTGCCAAATGAATTACTCAAATGGCTGCCAGTAACTACAAGTGTAAGATCAATTTTATTACTATCTCTAAATTTAAATAAAAGTCCACGTAATAATCCATACTCTGCCCTGGTTCCTGTGATAACGCAAACTTTATAACCCGTATCATTACTCATTATATTTCAATTCCTTCATCTACATTAAATTTTTTCCTGGTCTTTGTTCCAACTATAATATCCCATGCACTAGCAGGTAATCCATTTTCATTCCTCTTAACACAAATAGAATCAGCTGTTATAGTTTCACCCTCAGCAATAACTCTTTTTGCCACAATCTTTTTTAATACTACTTTAGAGATTTCTTTTTCAACATTAGCTGGCTTCTTTAGTCCAGTCCCTAAACTTGCTTCAATATTTCTGATTGCATCAACCATCTTTTTAAACTCATCTGGTTCTGTACTTGCAAGATGGTCTGGCCCTTTCATATTCCTGTCTAATGTAAAATGTTTTTCTATTATTTCTGCACCTCTGGCAACAGCCGCAACAGATACTTCAATTCCTATTGTATGGTCTGAATATCCTACTTGTACTCCAAAAGCAGCCCTTAACGTGTCCATTGCCTTAAGATTTACACTGTCATATGGACAAGGATAATTAGTTGTACAATGTAATAATGATATTTTACTAGCTCCACCATCCTCAAGAGCTTTAACAGACCCTTCAACATCAGACAATGTACTCATCCCTGTACTTAATATAACTGGCATTTTTTTACTTCCTATGTATCTTAAATATGGTATATTTCCAATATCTCCAGACCCCACTTTTATAAATGGTATTCCCAAACCAACCAAAAAATCTAAGCTATCTTGTTCATCAGCTGTAGATAAAAACTGAATTCCAATTTGCTCACAATATTTCTTTATTTCTATAAATTCATCATAGGTAAGTTCTAAAGCTTTTAACATATCAAACTGGGATTGGTGGTTTCCAGTGTTTTCAATTTGGTAGCCAGCTTGCTTCACGTTTCTTGTTATAATTTTTTCTGTAACCCATGTCTGGAATTTAATAGCATCTGCTCCTGCATCTTTTGCAGCAAGACAGAGTTTTTTTGCTAATCTGGCATCCCCGTTATGGTTAACACCTGCTTCTGCTATTATATATACACCCACAATTCTACCTCCGGTATTGAATCATAAATCCATTATTTACATCAAATTCTAAATCTGCTTCTTTTCTAATATTTAATAATTTTTTATATATGTCCATATTAAAAATAGTCCTGCCTACAACAAATGATGCCCTGCCATTCTTATTAAATTGTTTTTTAAATCCAAAAAGACTATCATCTGGAGACATCCCTCCACCAAGATGAAACTGTTTAATTCCCATTCCACTTGCAAGACATGCGGCTTCATACAAAAGCAAATTGCCTGGAGAATACTTTCTATACTCTGTATGTGAACCTGAAAGATGGTAGTGCATATATCTGTCATTGTAATACATTATTGAACCACTAACAGGTATATCTTCATATATAGCATAAAGAATAAAAGCATTATCTTTCATAGTAATTAATGATTCAAAATAATTTCTCTGGAAAGTATAATATTCTTCTGCTCCATTTTTCTTCATAGTTTCTACATACATAGGTATAAAATCCTCAAACTCTGTTATATCCTTTTTAATAATAGAAACCTTATTTTTCTGTGCCTTTCTTACCATATTCCTGTTTTTACTATCCATATTTAACATAATAAGTCCAGGATTTGCTGTATCTATAAAAATAGTATCCCGAAGATATTTTGTTTCTATAACATAAGGCATAGTATTATAGTTTTCTAACAATGGATGAAACCTTACAAACTGGGATATAATCCCTCTGCCTGAACAATACTCTGTAATTTCCTTTTTAAATGCTGCCTGGGCTTCTTCTGAAATCACAGAATCTGTCAATGGACCACCATAACCATATGGTGTTTCCCAGTCAAAATACTTCCCATTAGGTATAATTCCTTTAAACTGGACTGCATCTGCAATATCACTTTGCATAACAACATAGCAAAACCTGTCTGTATTATATTCAAAATATAATAAATACATATCCCCATCACCATGAAGCATAAATGAATAAGCATATTCATATAAATAGTAAATATCCCAATTATAAAATGATTTTACGCATAAATTCCATGCTCTCTTATCATCCTCACCATATATTTTTAAAATGACAACTCACCTCCGTATTTACTTATTACATCAAGTAAATAACTTATTTCCTTATCACCATATCTTTGATCAACAGGTAATGAAATCAATGTTTTTGCATTATAGATACCGTTTGGACGTTCTTCTGGTTTAAAACCATCAAAAGGCCAGTGTATTGCACAATATATTCTATTATCCATCAGGTAACGCCTGAAATCATCACGGTTCTTTACTCTGAGAGGATAAACTAGGGGACATTCCAGCATATCAAACTTTCTAATTCCATTTATTCCTATTTTTCCCAGCCCGTCAGATAGTTTCAAAACATTTGATTTTCTTTTGTCAATTAATGCCCTTATACTTTCACACTCAATTAAAAATTTGGCAAAATCAGAAATTAAACATATATCTTTAATATTATTAATGTTATCCTCTGATTTTACAAAAATCTCTCGGTATTTTAAATTTGTATCATAACCATTTTTTAAAAACATATCCTTTAAAACCATGCCATATGCTTTTGTATTGTCTGCATTTGTCTGGTAATATGATATTTCAGGAAGCTTCTGCTCCTCCCCGGTTGTATACAAGATACCACCCATAGGAACCGCCATCCATTTTCTAATACTTGATATGGCATAATCTCCATACAATTGGTGGTCTGAAAATAAACTCTGTGTAGTATCTTCTATTATAGTTATTCCATGTTCCACAGCAACTTTTTTTATTATTTCCAAATCACCTGTTTTTTGAAGAAAACCAAAATAATGCGTAATATAAATACATCCAACACTATCATTAATCTTATCAAGTAAACTATCTACATCAATATAAAATTCATCGTCTATTCTATAAAAACTAACCAAATCTTTCTTAAAACAACTAACAACTGATTCACATATAAATTCTGGTAAAAGTATTTTCTTTCCTGCTGGAACAGGTATCTGTCTTATAGCAGTCCTTCCATAATCATACCATTGGACATTATAATTATTAAGATATGTAAACAAGTTATCATCAACTATCTGGAGATTG
>VSNJ01000055.1 GCA_009774235.1 Lachnospiraceae bacterium | reverse complement strand
AGTAATGTATAAATTTATCTTCAATAAAATCAAATTCACATATAATTTCTTTACTGCCATCAGATTTACTGATACGTACAATCTTATTGCCATCTTCAGGATAAAAGATATAATCCTGGTTCTGCAGTATCTGCCCTTCCCCAAAGCTGGGATAATACCAGTCTATTGGAATCCTTGCATTATCCCAGTCATACATTTCTGATAATTTCTTTTTTTGTTTCTCTTCTGGCTGTACTTCCTTATCTGGCTGCGTATTTTCCTCTTTAACAACAACCTGGGATGTTTTCTCTTTTACAGACTGGGAACATCCAATAAGTAAAACAGATATAAATAACAAGGTAATAAGCCTTTTTATATAATTTTTACCAATCAATTTAAACATTTTCCTGTCCCTCTGTAACATTTTTTACCCTCCTTTATAATTTGATAGCCTCTCGGATTCTCCAGCCCTTATTTTCTGCGGCTTTTAAACCCAGTTTTATAAAAATCCCCCACTTTTTTTCCAAAAAGCACTTGACAAACCAGTCAAAAAATGCGGCGCTTCGCGCCTCTTAATTAAAAAAGCACTTTTCATTCCGGCGCAGCCGGTAAGCATTTTTTGATTGGAGGCGATTTTTATGTTACCTGTTAATTATGGCGGCCATACCGCCTATCAGAATACCTTCGTATCTGATTTTCTGAACTTATTCCCGAATCCCTTTGCTGTCCCTAAACAAACATGGGATATTATTGTGAAATTCTGGTATCTTGATCTCTCTGAAACGGATACCATCATGCAGGAGTTTTATCCACTGACTGGCAAACCCGCCACACGTTTTCCATCCTGCCTGTTACGTTCCTATCTTCTGTCAATCGTACTTGGGGTAA
Organism: Lachnospiraceae bacterium; assembly: GCA_009774235.1. GTDB lineage: Bacteria > Bacillota > Clostridia > Lachnospirales > Lachnospiraceae > Butyribacter. The sequence continues at coordinate 21,650 of VSNJ01000055.1, read as the reverse complement.
CTTCCATTACCCAATGGTGCAGGCTGCTTAAAATAACCCCCTTGTATGCTATCCTCAGCGGTTTTTCTGTTAATGACACCCCAGGCGTCGGGACTTTTTACGACTTTTTTAACCGGTTATGGCAGTCTGACAAAGACAACTACGTCAACCAGGTTAAGCATAAAAAACCAAAACCTGAAAAAGGTAAAAAACGTGGTGATAAAACTCCCTGCCACACGGACAGTGCTGCCGCAAAACTCCTTCCTCTTATGCAGCGCATCCACCTTCCAAACAATAATCCGTTCTTCCTTATCTTCCGGCTATATAAAGCACAGTTCCTTGATAACTCCGTCCGCAGGAACCTGATAAATCCACGCCGCCTTTCACTTGCCGGTGACGGAACCCCTCTTGAAACCGCAAGGCTGGAACGTCCTAAAAGAATCTGCGGCTGTCCAAAAGGTTCTGGCTGTGGCTGTAAACGGAAGTTTTCACAGCCTGACTGCAGCTGGGGATGGGATTCTTCCAGAAATAAATATTTTTTTGGATACCACCTCTACATGTTTGTTGCTGCGGATTCTGAAAATGACCTGCCAGTTTTTCCGATGCTGGAGCGCGCATCCAGACATGACATGCTGTCATTCCTGCATACCTTTTTCTCCATGAAACCCTATCTTCCTGGGTTTCATATTGAAAAACTCCTGCTGGATTCCGCCCATGACGCTTACCCGCTTTATGAATACTGCAAAACAAACAGCATTACTCCTTTCATTGGCCTCAATTCCGGCCATACAGGGCACTTCAAATACAAAGATGACTTTACCATAGATGGAGATGGTGTCCCTGTCTGCCGGATGGGCTTACGTATGCACCACGATGGTGTGGAAAAAGCAAAACACCGTGAAAAATACCGCTGTCCCCTTGCAAACCGGAAGAAAGGCTGTTTCTGCGAACATCCCTGCTCTGATTCCAAATACGGAAGAACCGTACATATCCAGCAAAAGGACAATCCAAGGTTTTTTAACATACCGCCAAGGGACAGTAAGGAATGGAAATTGGAATACAACAAACGGACGTCTGTAGAACGCTCAAACAAGCGGGAAAAGGCAGATTATAAATTAGAAGACGGCAGACACCGCTCTTCTAAGATGTGGTACTGCCGCCTCTATGCCATCATGATGCTCCAACATCTTGATGCATGGAAAATGCCGACCCGTGTAGACACGATTTTTACATTCTCACGAATGGCAACTTCAAAATAAGCATACCACAATTTCAAAAAAATCTCATCTAATATCAAGGGAAAAGTGCGCCCTTTTTTCCACATTTATCTGATATCTTTCCAAAACTTCACAATATTCAGTTGTCAAAACCCAACTCTCAATCTATTTGATATGAATCCGAGAGGCTATTTTGTTTGTATAATTTCTTTTGATTTTTATACCAGCCAGCTCTAGTTTTTTCAGGTGCAGGAGCTGATTTTGAAAAAAGTATAAATTTATATTTTTTTCCTTTGTCTTTACTATCATCACCAATTATATATTTATTAGGTAATATTTCAGGTTTTTCGCTATCAACATCAAAATATATTTTAAACTTTTTCATTCTCCAGGCTGCATAAATTGACATTTCACCCATTCCATTTGCCTTTGGTCCAGATTCTGCAGCAACACAATATAAATAATTGCCTTCTTCATCTATAATTACTCCTACTGAATATTTATATATAGACATATCTTCCTCTTCTTTTTTTTCCTCTTTTTTCTTTTTCCTTTTATTTTCATCCTCTTCTTCTATTAATGGTAGAACTATATAAGGAATCTTATCAGCACTTATATCCTCTCCAAATAAACTTGTAGAATCTTGATGGTACTTCTTATCTTCATAAAATTTATTTGCTTTCATCACGTTTGTTGGTTTTCCATCTGTACATACACGCATTTCTATCCACTCATCAGGATTATGTACTTTTCCCTTATTTTTAGCTATATATTCTTTTCTTTTTTCTCTTTTAGCTTTATTCTTTATATCAGATAACATCTTTTGTAAATACTCATTCCTTGGCTTTTCTAAAACTTTTGCTCCTGTTTTTACATTGCCATAAAACATTCCAAATAATAGTTCCATATTTCTGGCTTTGTTTAACGCACCAATTACTTTTATATTTTCTTTTCTAGAATTTATAGCTATAGATACTTTCTTTTCTAATCTTTTTAAACCACCAAATTTTGGAAGCATTGATAATAAACCAGAAGCAGCACTATACCACTTTTCTTCCATAGTACATTCCTCTGTATTCACCTTACATAATACTGTACCAACAACAGGTACAATACCATTCAAATCCATAACCATATGGATAGCTTCTAAATATTCTTTATCTTGAAACAACTCACTGTGTGAAAATCCCATTTTATCTTTCTCCTTTATAATGTATTGGTAATTATAACGTTTATTTTTCCCTATTTAAAAATATACGTTTTAATATTCCATTAATATCTAATAAACCTTATATAAAAGATATTTATTATTTTTTTTACTCATATCCCCGGCATAAAATATCATATCATCAACAAAATACACTAACGAAGTAAAATTTTTTATATTTTTTATTTTACTGGTAGTAGATGACTTTATATCATAGATAATAATATTATCGGAGTTATCTGTATTATGCTTGTATTCAATAGCAATTTTCCCTGAATCGGAATGTATACTATATATTACTGGCATTTTGTCAAAACCATATATTTTTTTATCCTTTTTCCCTTCACGGTACATATAAACAGAAGTTTTCTTTCCAATTTGTACATAATAAACTTTATCATCTACTTCTGTAAGTCCATAATAATTTTTGAATCTTTTTGAATTTTCTTTAGACCACTCTTCATCTGTTCCTAAAATCCTGGTTCTTTTTCCTGTATTAATATCTGTTTTGCAAACCATAGACCCCCCATGAGCTATATAATATAATGAATCTCCACAGAAACATCCACCTCCAAATGTAGTTTCTGACATTTGTGTAATTTTTTTTGTTATTAAATCTAATTTCCACATATAATAATAAGAAACCAGGTATAAGTTGTCCTTATAAAAGTATAAAGTTGTTACACCTCTGTTCCATCTGTCCCATCCATCATCTTTTATAGCAGTAATCTTTTTTTTCAGTTTTTTACGTGATATTATTTTATGCATGTTTTCCCCATCAAAACCACAGGAATAAATATTACAATTATATTCAACAAACATCCCGTCTTCTGACAGGCAGTAATGTATAAATTTATCTTCAATAAAATCAAATTCACATATAATTTCTTTACTGCCATCAGATTTACTGATACGTGCAATTTTATTGCCATCTTCAGGATAAAAAATATAATCCTGGTTCTGCAGTATCTGCCCTTTCCCAAAATTTGGATAATACCAATCTATTGGAATCCTTGCATTATCCCAGTCATATATTTCTGATAATTTCTTTTTTTGTTTCTCTTCTGGCTGTACTTCTTTTTCTGGTGGCTTATTCTCCTCTTTAACAACAACCTGGGCTGTTTCCCCTTTTACAGACTGGGAACATCCAGTAAGTAAAACAGGCAAAAAACATAAAATAATAAACTTTTTTATATAATTTTTACCAGCTAATTTAAACATCTTCCTGTCCCTCCGTAATATATTCTGCCCTTTTATATAACCTGGGCATATAATTCTTTTTCATCTTTATAATAGTCACATATGTGTTTTACATATATAAACTTATTTTTTAAATAGTATAAATTTTCTTTCTCATTTTTAGAATCATATAAAATTTTTTCATATTATTTCCAGTTAAATAATATAAAAATTTAAACTCTAATCTCTGTTCAGATAGAATACTAAAAAGTGCCTGGAAATTATTTTTATTTAGTAAAATTGTACAAAGACTATATTACTCTGGCAAGTTCCAAATATTTTACCATAAAGCAGCTGTATGGGGGCGCTGGTGCTTAAGCCCTGTATTTGATGCTTAATAGAAACATTTTTTTCTATTAAGCATCTAGGGCTTTATGCACCACTGCGTATCCCATCCAAGCGGAAGCGGGCTGCTATTGGTAAAATTTTGAAACTGCCAGAGCAACATAATTTGTAAATTATATAATTTCCAGACACATTTTGTATAAATTTAAAGATTATTGTATTTATAGTTTAACCCTATCATATTTTTATATTCTTCTGCTTTTTCTTCTGGCACGCTTATTACAGCTTTAGAAGAAATCCTTGTAAATGCCTTATCTCCAATCTTTTCTATCTGTCCTGACTTAATTACTATTGTACCTAGAAGTCTTGACTTATAGAAACACCTTGTCCCTATCTCTTTAACTTTGCTTCCAATCTGGACCTCCTGGAGCACAGCACACTCCCTGAATGCACCATTTTTAATTTTTTCTACATTATTGCCGATTATAACTTTAGCTGTATTAGTATTCTTTAATAAAGCCCTTGGTGCAATAGATGTAACTTTAAATGCCTTTCCTCCTATTTTAACGGAATTAGGTATTTTAAGGGTTACTGTATCCTTAGATGCAGATGTATATTCTACTGTCCTTTTGCTAGCAGTATTACTTGTAACTTTATATACTGCATTATTGGTTTCTATTACTGCCCCTTTTGCAACTTCTGCTGGAACATCTGATGGAGCTGGTTCTGCTGTTGGTGAAGGCGAAGCTGATGGTGTAGCCACAGGTTTTGGTGAAGGGCTTGGTGAAGCTGTTGCTTTTGGTGATGGTGATGGTGTCACTGTTGGCGATGGTGATACTGATGGTGACGCCGATGGTGTCATTAATGGTCCTGGCTTTGGTGAAGGGCTTGATGTTGGTACAGGTGTTGACTTATCTGGGACTGTCGGTGCCTCTGTCCTGAAATATGTAGTAACAGAAGAAACATTGGCAGCCATTGATTTACACTCTTTGCCAGCACTGTTAAACCAAGGAAAACCATTTGTTGCTGGAAGGTCAATATTTACCTTCATATTGGCAGGTGCTGCAAATAATGTAACACTTGTACATCCATCAAACATTTTTGCTGCATTATTTACTGACTGCATATTAAATTTACTAAAGTCAAGTGAATTTACATTAAAACAGTCCTTAAACATCTCAGACATATCTGAAACCCTGGCAGTATTAAATTTGCCAATATCAAAGTTCCATGCTGTACATCCGCTGAACATCCCACGCATATTTAAAACACTTGATGTATCAAGCCCAGCTATATTAATAATATTACACTCCACATTGCTGAACATATATCCCATATCTGTTACATTGGATGTATTAAATGTACTGACATCAAGGAAACTATATTCCCCACAATCCTTAAACATACTGTTCATATTTATTACTTTAGATGTATTTAAGTTCCTTAATGAATATGTAGAAATATTGCGGCATCCTGCAAACATGCTGCCCATATCTGTTACATTGCTTGTATCAAACTTAGATACATCAATAATGGCATCTGTGCATTTTTCAAACATGCCTTTCATATTTGTTACATTGCTTGTATTTAAGTCAATAGTAAAATTAGTCTGGTTAAAGTCACGCAGGCTTGTACATCCTGCAAACATATAACTCATATCTTTGACATTAGATGTATCAAATGTAGTAAACCCAAAATCATTTATATGAAGGCTGTAAATACTTTCACAGTTGTAGAACATATGCGACATATTAGTTACTTTGGAAGTATTAAAAAACCTGAGTTCTATTTCTGGAAGGCTTTTGCATCCTGCAAACATATATTCCATATTAGTTACATTGCTTGTATACCAGCCCATAAATTCAAGTTCTGAAAGGCTTTCACAGTCATTAAACATATAGCTCATATCTGTTACGCCCATAAGTGGTATTGCCTTAAAACTAAGGCTTGACAATGACTTGCATCCATCAAACATATGGCTTGTATCTTTAAGCTGGCTTGTATCAAAATAAGAAATCTCAATACTATTAAGTAAGTTAAGCCCTGCAAACATCTTTCTTGCAGAACGTATATTAGTTATTGCAATAACTGCACTTGTTATTTTGCCACGGTATGTATACCATGCCGGGTATGAACCCAGTCCTGTGACATTTGAATAATCACCATTGCCCGTAAGTGTAAGTACACCATAATTATCAATAGTCCATGTTATATCTCCATCCTTGCCGCTGTAAGCATAACTTGGTCCTGGACTGTTTAAGTTTACTGCACCTTTTAAGTTATCTGTCCTGGCAGACGGTTTTTCTTCCACAGCAGGCACACTGCTTTCAAACCTTGTTTCCACAGTGTCCGTATCCTGTACCATAACTGGTGCGGCATTAGATATAAAAGGAACTGTTCCTGCCAGCAATGTTGCTGACACTGTTACTGCTGTTAATATTTTAGTTAATTTATGCATATTCTCCCCTCCTGCAAAATATTTTTACATCTGTGTAATATTGTATCATAAAACCACATATATATAAAAGATAATTTTTATGTGGAAATAATTTTTTGTTACATATAATTAATATGCTAGTCTTCTTCTATCATCTGTATTTCAAGATAATCAAACTCCAAAGAGTCAATAAAATTATCCTGGTCAAACCTGGTTTTATCCCTGCGTTTAAATTCATTAATATTCTTATCAAGCCATACTGGCCTGCTTAAATCAAATTCATAACATACTTCATCAACAGCATCAAATACTTTTCTTGTCCTGTTCTTATCTTCTGCTATATCACTTATTATTATATCATTAAGAACTTTGCTGTTTTTAAATGCTTTAGCCCATAACCTGAACATAATTTAAACCCTTCCCTGTCTATCTGGTTGAAATTTTATTAATGTTTTTAATTAATACAGAAATTGTCCCATCAGGATTTGTTATAAATTCTACCTGGTTTATATCCTGGTACTGCTCCATTGGTATATTTATTTCAATGCCTGTATCGGTTTTAAGATATTGTTTTTCAAACTTTTTTGTAGTCTTTTCACTTTGCGGCTTTACCTCTGCTTTCTGCATATGGTATTTTTCCATTTTGGCATCAAATTCTTCTTTTATTTCTGGAACTTTGCCATAAATTTTTTCACTTATTTTTTCTACACTTAAAGTCCCGTTTTCTTCTATTTCCTCCTTAATTATACGTTTTGCCTCCATCTGCTTTACAGGTCTGCCCTCAAAATGTTTCTTATTAACCTGTTCTACTGCACGTGTAACTATATCAAGCCTGGTTTTAGAAGACATCGAAACACTGCACTTTAAGTAAAGCTTAGAAAGGTAATTACACTTTTCACCATTAACCTCATATTTCTTCTCAACTATATTTACAGTATAATCATCAAGATTTATTATTACTGCTTCTGAAAGACGTGTAGATGATGGCGGCAGTGCAGCACGGTATTTTATAATACTGTTTACATTGCCCTCTTCTGCAGAATTTGTCATATGTACAAAGCTTTCCTTATAATTCATCTTAAGAAGCGCAAGATGCCGGATTCCTCTGACCTGGAAGGTAACAGCAGCAAAATCTGCAGAAGGTATTGTAACATTAGAATTCATTATATTATATAAAATCCCTGCCATCTCTTTGCTTGCAGTAATAAGGTTTTCTTCACTGAATTCTTTAACAAGCTTGTACATACCTTCCTCTTTTTCATCATCAAAATAACACTTCTTCATATCATCCCCCGACAGTATCTTAAATATGTGCTGCCTGAAGAAATCATTAATATCAGGAGTAAGCTCAAGAAGCTGTCCAGAATATACAGGACAGCCAAGTTCACCATCAAGGATATGTACAATTCCCTGCCTGATAATTATTTCATCTTGTTCCATATTGTAATTTCCTTTCCAGTATACTAAATTACTTTCTTATTGTTATTAATAGTTTTAAGGATTCCTGAAACAATACCAGATTTGTCAAGTTTTGCTTTTAACTTACAATTATAAAAATTTGTACAAGAATCACAAGAAACCATACTGTTAAAACATACAGGAAGGGAACTTTTCTTATAATTAATTAATTCCCTCAGCCTGCTTTCACACAACAGTTCAACAGAATTAAACTGGCAGCGTGTATCATCAACATCATATACTTCATTAAAAACAGGCAAAGCAAGTAAATATGCTTCAAAAGATTCCCAGTCTAAAATTTTAACTGTTTTATGCTTTTTTCTACATATCATCAATATTTCAAGAAACAATGGATAAAATGAAGCATTTGCAGAAGAATCATAAACTACCAGAATATTATCTTTGCCATTATTAATATCATTTAATAAATAATTATGAAGCTGTGAATTATCCCTGGTATGTTTTTTACCATTTTCATTAATAGAACTGCTACACACTTCAATTCCAGGAAAATTTCTAGCAAAAAACTGTCTTCCGCTAGAACTGTCTTCTGTTAATATATACTTTATATCACCTAAATACTTTTCATTAAATTTTCTGTAAACATTTATATTAGTAATCAATTTGCCATTTCTTGAAAGACTATAAACTGACTGTACATTTACAGGTAAAAATCCATATACTTTACGTGAAATAAAAATAAAATAATTTTCTGACTCCATTATAAGCTGGCCAAAACTTTTCTCTTTATGGATTTTACAAAATTCATCTATAATCACAATACAATTATGTATATTTTTTAATTTAAATACATACGTATCCAGATTATTTTTATTATCAAAAACTAATATCCTGTCTTGTCCAATTTCCTTTCCATCAATTTTAAAAGAACCTTTAGTCCTATGAAGCCCATCCAGATAATTTAAAGCAACTTCTGCTAAATATGATTTATGTCCTCCTGAATCACCAAATATGAAATTTAATTTACCATAAAATTTTAAATAGAATTTAAACTTTCTGTTTTCAAGATTAATTTCCAGCATTTTATGCCTCCTCTGGCTCAAAATCTTCATATGCCCATGAATAAAAACCATATTCTAATACTTCATATTTATAATCTTCATAATTACAAAACATTCTTTTGCTATGACAGCTGTATGCTTTAAATTCTTCCTCAGGAAATTTCATAAAATGTTCAAGTTCTAATGTAATATCCCGTTTTTCTGCAATTTTTAAAATCCACTTAGAACAATTATCACCAAATGCTGTACCCCATATACATATACTGTCATACTCCATTTTAAGCAACATTATTAAACCCTTTGAACCAGTAGACAGTCCACTAATAGGAAATATAATTGAAGGGTCAGTACAGTCAATACACATAGAAGATTCAAAAATGCAATTATCAATATCATGTATTATTTCAAGAACAACAGGGTCCTTAAACCATTCCAGTTCAAGTTCTTCCATAAATTCCCTGTCAATATAATAGTAACAATCTTTTGTCACTCCCCAGAAAATACTTAACATAATATCCCTCCCAGTCTTTTTAGCCAGTTTTAACCAATATAAACTCCACTCCTCAATTTAATATATCCACAAATTCCTGTGTCATATTTATAATCTTTTTTCCATAAGTTTCTGCATTAATTGGATTAAATCTCCTTTTTATTTCTATTAGGAATTTATGATTTTTATATCTTATATGAAAATACAACTTTATACTACTAATATATTTTTTATCTTTTTCATAACATGTTTCTATTCCTGCATTATTTACCAGGCTTAATGGTATATATTTTATCACAAAAGGATTTAACAGGCATAAATATGCCAGTTCTTTATGTATAGTATCTACCCAGAATGTTGCATATAATGCCTCAAAACGATAATTAATATTAAAGCCATCTTTTATACCTTTTCTTTTGTTTATTGTATAAAAAATAACTGGTGAAAATATATACCATATACAATAAACAGGAATAATAAGCAGCCACCAGCTGCTGTAACCTTCTAAAATCCCGGCTAACCTGCTTACTAATATCCACATCAATGTTATAAATATAAAATATAGCCAGTTAATTTTCTTCATATTGTGTCCTTCCTATAAGTACACTTTTTCCCTTAAATGCAAAACCATATTTTTGTATATACTGGACTGGAATACCTTTTGCTTCCAAAATGGATGCATACTTTTTTGCCTCTATCTGCATAAGTGCTGACTTTACAGTTTCATCCAGGTTTTTTTCCTTTCCTGGGTTATAAACTTTAAATTCCATAATAAAAGCATTATCTGTATTATTCTTTGGTTCAAGCATCACATCATAACGTCCAAAACCGCTTTCACGGTTTGAAGTAATTATATACCTGTCTGACAGCTCCATCATAAGGTCAAGCACAAAACCTTGGTAAAAACGTTCAGGTTCTGCATTGTCTGATGGTTTATCCCCAGTATCAAAAAAGCTAAATGTCTTAAGTGCAACTTTATTCATATAATAATTCATTGCATCAATATCATTATTTAATAATGCCTTAATAAAATCATTATATTCTGGTGAATAGTCTTTAAACCATCCTTCTATTATTTTCCTGAACATAAACTTTACTTCTTTATTAGTAAGGCTTAAAACATATTTATCTTTTCCTGTATTTATATCAAATATATGTTTTTCTGCTTTTAAATACCCACTTGCAAGTAAAAGGCTCCAGATTGCATTTTCATTTTCTCCAAGCTGGTTAAAAACAACCTGTTCATCTATTTCTGTATCAAGAGTCCCGCCATTTAAAAGATTTTCCATAATAATCTTTACATCCTTGCTGCCCTCACGTACAAGTTTGCTAACAAGACCGTTACTGCTGGTATTTGCCCAGTATATTGAAAGTTTCTTTTTATCCAGAAAATTAATAATAGACCAAGGATTATAAATATCTGTTATCCCACCAAATATAAAACCATCATACCAGTCCTTGACACTTTCTTGCATAACAGACAGTCCAAATTCAGACAATGCAGCAGTTACTTCTTTCTGTGTAAATCCAAATGCTTTTTCATATTTTCCAGAAGCCACTGTTATAACATCAATATTGTTAAGGTCTGAGAAAATACTTTCTTTACTAACTCTTGTAATTCCTGTCATTATTGCCCTGTCAAGAAATGGGTTTGTTTTAAAAGTAGAATTAAATAAGTTTCTTGTAAATGAAACCAGCTCATCCCAGTATCCATTAAGGTAGGCTTCCTGCATTGGTGTATCATATTCATCTAACAGAATAATTACTTTCTTACCATAATACTGCTGCATATAACTGCAAAGTTTATACAATGAAATTGTTGCATCTGTTTCCTCCATGTATTCAGAAACCCTGTCAAAATATTTTAAATCTTTATCTGACAATAAACCACTATTTTTCAAGAACTCATTCTTAATATATAAGTCTGAAATTATCTGGCAGATTCTTATTTTAGCCTTTGCAAATGTATTTTCCTTTACATTGGCAAAACTTATACTTATTACAGGATATTTTCCCTGCATATTACGGTATTTTTCATCTTGCCATATATCCAGGTTCTCAAAAATTTTGCTTTGTCCTGCATAACTAATAGAAAAAAACCTTTCCAGCATATTTATATTAAGGGTCTTTCCAAAACGCCTTGGACGGGCAATAAGGGTTACACTATCCCCGTTCTCCCACCATTCACGGATAAAATCTGTCTTATCAATATAAAAATAATTATTTGAAATAATTGCCTCAAAATCCTGTATACCTATTGCTACAGTCCTTGCCATGCCATCCCCCTTTTTCACAACATTAATTGATATCCTGTATTATATTCCTTATATCACTTTCACTTGCATTAAATGGCACTGATAAAAGTTTACGTGGGGTTTCTAATATTTCTTGTATCATTTTATCTTCATCATCACTGCTAATACAGATATCCCCAAGACAGCACCTGGTAAATTCCTTAAATTCCCCAATGTCTTTAAATCCCATTTTAGACATTGCTTCTGGAAAACCTGGCATCTGTTTCTTCTCCATAAGCGAAAGATATCCTGGAAGAAATGACCCTACGGCTTTTCCGTGAGGTATTCCTTTATTATATGTAAGGTAATAGCTAAGCCCATGTGGAAGTGATGTACCTGTATGTGATATTGCCATTCCTGCTATTGTTGAAGCAAGAAGAAGTGAGTTATAATTACTTTCTGTAAATTCTGTACCATTATACAGTGCTTTACGGTTTTCTGCCCATTTTTCCATTCCACATAAGCTTAAAATATTGCTATATTCTGTTGCATTTGAATTAAAAAAGCTTTCAACCAGGTGTCCAAGTGCATCTATTGCTGTATTCCTTATTAAAGATAACGACGCACACTCCAGGTACTTTGCATCAATGCATGCAATTACAGGGTATATTTTATGGTTTATGCTCTGCTTGGTCTTCTTATCATCCCTTGTAAGTATTGCATAAGGGGTAACTTCTGAACCAGTACCACATGTAGTAGGTATCTCTGCTACAGGGAGTGCTTTAAGTTTAACAGGCTGGTATAATATATCTTCTGATGTATCTCTGTTCTGTACCATAAGGGCAACTGCTTTTGCTGCATCCATAGGTGAGCCGCCGCCTATGCCTATAACAAAATCTGCTCCCTGGCTTCTTCCGATACCTGCGGCATCCATTACAACTTTTATAGATGGATTTTCTTCTACTTTGTCGTATAATATGTACTCTGTATTATTATCCTCTAATGCCTGGATTACATCGGCTAGTGCACCTGTTTTAATGGCAGAAGACTTTCCTGTAATTATAAGTGCTTTCCTTCCAAGTGAAGCAAGTTCTGCACCATGCTTTAATACTGCACCATTTTCATGGTAAATTTGTGTTGGTATATAAAATTCCATACTTTCCTCCATAATATTTAATTTTCAGACATGCCCTGCCTTGTACTTCCACCTTTTAGCTGCATATAAAGTGGTTTCATTGCTTTTTTTCTTGTCACCTCTGCCAGCCCCAGTTTTGTCATACCAATAAATCTTGTCTGTACCCTGTCCTTTGCAAATTCATGCCGCAGGCACTCAATAAGCTGCTGGTTATCCTCTTCATTTTCCATATCTATAAAATCAATAATTATAATGCCAGAAAGGTTTCTAATCCTTAACTGTAAAGCAATCTCTTTTGCTGCTTCCATATTTACCTTAAGAAATGTCTTCTGTACATCCTTTTTCTTTGAAACAGCCTTTCCTGTATTTACATCAATAGAAACAAGTGCTTCTGTTGGCTGTATAATAATATATGCTCCACTTTTAAGCCATACCTTTGGCATAAGGGCATGTTCTATAGTCCTTGGTATATTATAGACTGCATCCAGCTTTCCATTGCTGCTGTCCCAGAGCACAAGCTTATCTATAAGTGAAGCATCTTTTTCTTCAAGAAATAACTTTATATTATTGTACAGTCCAGTGTCATCAGTTATAATACTTGAAAGCTCATTGTTATATGAATCAATAATACTTTTTAAATATGCTGGAGGGGCACTGTAAAGACATGAAAATGCTGCTTTATGCTTTCCAAAATTAACTATATCCATATATTTTTTAACGAGTGTCTCTATTTCATTAATAATATCTTGTGTGTCTGCGCCAGCACTATTTGTTCTTGCAATAAAACCATAACTTTCTGTAACATACTTGTTTATAATTTCCAAAAGCTGGTTTCTTGTATCTTTGTCATATATTTTTGAAGATATACTAACCCTGTAAGCATCTGGCACTAAGACTATATATTTTCCTGGAAGGCTTATACTGCCTGAGAGTGCAGGAGGTTTTGTTTTAATGGCTTCTCTTACGGTTTGTACAATAATTTCATCCCCAACCAGCACACGCCCCTCCTGGTATGGCACTCCATCAGTATGTATGGGACACTGTTTCATATCAAGCGGAAGGTATCCCATCTGACCTTTGTTATATTCAACAAACGCAGCATTAATATTTTTAACAATATTTCTTACCTTACCTACATAAATATTACCAAGAATACTTTTATCTTCCTGGCTTTCTGCCTGTATCTGTACAATATGTGAATTTTCTGTCCTTACAGTAAAAATCTGTCCATTATTTCTTATAATAAGCAATTCGTCAGACATCAGGGCAGCCACCTTCCTCTTTGTAAATAAATGCAGGGTCTTTTCTGTCTATTGCATTATATTCTGACATTGGTATAAACTTGTCTTCTTCCTTTGCATACATTTCAAGCCTGTGTATCTGGTAATCATATTCATTATACTCTATGCCTGCATATTTACAAAATGTTTCCAGTACAAGCCCTGGCTTAATATTTACAACACTGCCTGATGCCAGGCAGCAGTACAGTGCAGGAAGGCAGCCTTCTGTAATACAAGGAGCTGTTACATTTGAATTTCCAAAATCTGCTGCATTATCTGCCATATAATAAATATGTTCTTTTATATCTATAACCTGTTCTGATTTTTTTGTTTTTTTAAGGACTTCTATTGTATCCTGGTTTAAAAAACCTTCTAGCTGTTTATGGGTAAATTCTGTACAGGACAGTTTATTATCTTTTCCAGGTTTTATAGCTATAAGATAATCACATGCCGCAAGTGATGCCATTGAAGGTTTTGCATTATCATTTATAAATGTAAAAGCCCTTGCTTTTATCTCATTATTCATTACAGCATTTATCCTGTCTGCCATAACCTGTGGAGTATATGCTTCTTCAAGTACAATGTCAAGGTATTCTGCATCACTGCTTAAACCTATGCCAAGCGGTGAGGTAAAAGACATAAGCTGGTGTGGTGAAAATCCCTGGCTGTAGCTTACTTTTATACCTGCCCTCCGCATTGCTTTCTGGAAATATCTCATAACATCAAGATGCCCAATAAAACGCATAGAACCTGTTTTTGAAAATTTTATCCTTGCTTTCATTTTTCCACTCCTTCTGTGCACACACCACACTGGAATTTCATTGCGCCACAGCCTGAACACTTGCTCCGGCAGTTTGGTGTAACCACTTCCGCTTTTGAATTATGGTATTCTTTAAGCATAAATTCCTTGGTAACTCCTATATCAATAAAATCCCATGGGAACAGCTCGTCCTCTGCCCTTTCTCTTCTTATATAAAATTCCATATCAAGATTATTGTCTTCAAATGCCTTTTTCCATTTATCATAATGGAAATATTCTGACCATGCATCATACATACAGCCACTTTCATATGCCTGCCTTATAACATTGCACAGCCTTCTGTCACCTCTTGCAAATACACCTTCAAGACTAGAAACATCAGCATCATGGCAGTTGTATTTTATGCTTTTGGCATTAAGCTGCTCTCTTATTTTGGCAAGCAGGAAATCACGTTTTTCCTTTGCCTGTTCCATAGTATCCATTGGTGCCCACTGGAATGGTGTAAATGGTTTTGGAACAAATATTGATGTACTTGTAACAATATTAACTTTTCCATTTCTGCTTTCTTTTGGAAGTGTATAATATTCCCTTGCAATTTTATCTGAAAGTATAGCAATACCTTCTATATCGTTATAGGTTTCGCCTGGAAGGCCAAGCATAAAGTAAAGCTTGACCCTGTTCCAGCCTCCCCTGAATGCTTCCATAGCACCATTTAATATATCCTCTTCTGACAGCCCTTTATTAATAACATCACGCAGACGCTGTGTACCTGCTTCTGGTGCAAATGTAAGGCTGCTCTTCCTTATATCTTGTACTTTTGACATTACATCAAGTGCAAATGTATCAATACGCAATGATGGAAGTGATATATTTATGCCTTCTTCTTTAAATTCATCAATCAGCCAGTATACAAGTTCTGGAAGTTCTTTATAATCACTTGAACTCAAAGAGCTTAAAGTAATCTCCTCATGCCCTGTAGATTTTATCATTTCTTTTGCACACTCTTTAAGGAAATCCAGGCTTCTTGGCCTGATTGGGCGGTACAGCATGCCTGCCTGGCAGAAACGGCATCCCCTTATGCATCCCCTCTGTATCTCAAGCACTACCCTGTCTTGTGTAACCTTAATATAAGGTACTAAAGGTTTTCTTGGATAATAGGTTTCTGACATATCTGTTTCAACTTGTTTAACAACAGTGGCTGGTGCCTCTGTCACAAGAGGTTTAAACTCTGCAAGTGTACCATCATCATTGTATAAAGGCTTATAGAACTGTGGGACATATATGCCAGGAAGCCCTGCTGCAATCTTAAGGAAAGCTGTCCTGTCCTGCCCTGACTTCTTCCACTCTTTATATTTGTCCATAAGTTCATAGTACACAGTTTCTCCTTCACCTATATAAAACATGTCAAAAAAATCTGCAACAGGCTCCGGATTATATGAACATGGCCCGCCGCCTATTACAAATGGCTCATCTTCTGTCCTGTCCGCAGCTTTAAACGTAATCCCGGATAAATCAAGTACCTGCAAAATATTGGTATAACACATTTCATACTGCAGGGTAATCCCTAAAAAATCAAAATCCTTTACTGGCTGCTGGCTTTCCAGTGCAAAAAGAGGTATGCCTTCACGCCTTAATATCTTGTCAAGGTCAGTCCATGGTGAATATACTCTTTCACAATATATATCATCCCTTAAATTAAGCATATCATAAATAATCTGTATGCCAAGGTGTGACATGCCTATCTCATATACATCTGGAAAACACATACAGAAACGTATATCTACATCTTCTGGGTTTTTCACAGCCATATTTATCTCACCGCCAATATACCTTGCAGGTTTATCAACGGATAAAAGTATCTCATCGCTTAATGCCAGTTTTCTCATAATCCAAGTCTCCTATCCTTTAATTTTCCCCATTAAGTGAATTATACCACTCTGTAACCTTATCTGCCACTTCCCCTGCATTTTTAACAATAGTATCCCAGTACCCGCTTCTGTCCAGGCACTCTATCACATAATCCTTATCAAACCCATTGTAAGAAAAACCATTATAAAATGCAATTCCTAGTATTAAAAAAAGCATCCCTGCTGCCATAAGCCTGATTATACCAAATGGATGCTTTTTCTCATTAGTTATAAGATACTCATCCCTGCTGCCAGTTTCCTTAAAGGATGGATGGTATGCATTATAAGAATTATTATAATAATTGCTGCCACTGTCTGCAAATGCCCTTCTTGCTTCAATAATCTTCTCTGAACGTGATTTGGCAGGAACCATGTCCATATCATCTGAATGTCTGGTATTTTCCATGTACATAACACATATCCCCTTTATATATAATAACTTAGCCTGCAGAAACACCAGGCTTCTGGTATAGGATATGCAATACCCATGGATTTAATGCTAAGACCAGCCAAGTCCAGGGTATTCATTACACCTGTCCCTGGTAAGCAGGTTTTTAATCGCCTCAGTTGCAGGTACATTCTCAAAAAGGACTTTGTTTACCTGTTCAACAATAGGCATTGATACATTGTATTTCTTAGCAAGGCAGTATGCCGCCTTTGCTGAATATACACCTTCAACTACCTGGTTTACTTCATCCATTGCCTCTTTCATAGTTTTACCCTTGCCAATAAGATAACCTGCGTTATGGTTACGGCTGTGGTGGCTTGTACATGTCACAATCAAATCACCAATACCTGAAAGACCGCCAAATGTCTCCTTGCTGCCTCCCATGGCAACCCCGAGGCGCTCAATTTCTGCAATTCCTCTTGTGATAAGCGCAGCCTTTGTATTGTCACCAAATCCAAGCCCGTCACACACACCAGCAGCAAGCGCAATAACATTTTTAATAGAACCGCCAAGTTCAATTCCTATAATATCAGGACTTGTATAAACACGGAAATTACCATTCATAAATATTTCCTGTATAAATGCTGCAGATGCTTCATTTTCTGCGCCAACTACAACTGTAGTAGGCATATCAACAGAAACTTCTTCTGCATGGCTTGGACCTGAAAGCACACTTACATCAGCACTTGGTATTTCATCACATATTATATCCCTTAATGTTTTAAGTGTACTTTCTTCAATACCTTTTGCAACATTTACAATACGCTGCCCTTCTGGCATAAATACTGCCGCCTTCCTGGCAGTATTCCTGACATAAGGTGAGGCAACAGAAAATACTATTAAATCAAAACCTTTACATGACTTCTCCAGGTCGTTTGTAACAACAATTTTATCTGGAAGTTTAACCCCTGGAAGCCTGTCTTTGTGTTCACGGTATTCTGAAAGCATTTTTATTTCTGCCTCAACAGCTGACCATAAAGTTACATTATGGCCATTTTTAGCAAGCAATATTGCAAGCGCAGTGCCCCAGCTTCCTGCACCTAGAAAACTTACATTACTCATTTTACCCCTCCATAAAATATTATAATTTAGTCTTTCTTATTACCCCAGAGTTTATTCTCATTACCATGAAGCAGCCTTACAATATTCTGCCTGTGCTGGAAGTATGCCAAGACAGTAAAAAGCAGGCTTATAACCATAATATGCACAAATGCTTTATTATCATGGTACAAAATAATTGAATTAACAGGTATGTACCATGCCACAAACAACGAGCCAAGTGAAACATATCTTGTAATTGTAACAACAGCAACAAAAATTAAAATACCAGCCGGTACCATAAGAGGATGTGATGTAGACAGTACCACAGCAGCAGTAACAGCTATTCCTTTGCCGCCTTTAAATTTAAGATAGAATGGATAATTATGTCCAAGTACAACACCAAGCCCCATATAAAGACATAAAAGGTACCAGCCATCTGGCCCTGTAATAAAAAACCTTGTTATAAGCACTGGTATAACAGCTTTTAAAACATCACCAAGAAATGTAAGCAGTGCAGGAAGTTTGCCAAGAGTACGCAGTACATTGGTAGTCCCCGCATTGCCGCTTCCTTTGTCCCTTATGTCTATATGGTATATTTTCCCTACAATATAACCACTTGAAATACATCCACAAAAATATCCTATAATTAAACAAATTAAATACTCTGCCATAATTACCCCTCAATCCTTAGGAATTGTCCAGGCCTTTTCTAATCCTTTTCCTTTTTCTCCCTGATAATAAATTTTAATGGTGTACCTGCAAATCCAAATGCTTCCCTTATTTTATTTTCAATATACCTGGTATATGAAAAATGCATAAGCTTCTTATCATTAACAAATATAACAAATGCAGGAGGCTTTACGCTTACCTGTGTAATATAAAATATTTTAAGCCTGCGGCCTTTATCTGAAGGCGGCTGCTGCATTGCTACTGCTTCAGCCAGTATTTCATTAAGGACTCCTGTAGCTACACGCAATGAATGGTTCTGTATAATAATTTCAAGTTCATCAAAAAGTCTTGGAATACGCTGTCCTGTTTCAGCAGAAATAAAGATAATCTCTGCATATGGCATAAATGACAATATATTTCTTATCTTTTTGGTATATTCTTTAACAGTGTTATTATCTTTTTCTATTAAATCCCACTTATTTACTGCAATTAACATACCACGTCCACGGTCATGCGCAATTCCTGCAATCTTGGCATCTTGTTCTGTAATGCCTTCTGTAGCATCTATAACCAGCACTACAACATCTGCACGTTCAACTGCTGAAACTGTACGTAGTATACTATATCTTTCTATTTCCTCTTTTATTTTATTTTTACGTCTCAGTCCTGCTGTATCTATAAATACATATTCTTTATCCTGCCATGTAATAGAAGTATCTACAGCATCCCTTGTTGTCCCGGCTATATCAGATACAATAACCCTGTTTTCTCCAAGTATTTTATTTATTATTGAAGATTTTCCTGCATTTGGCTTTCCAACAACTGCAACACGTGGCCTTTCGTCTTCTTCCTCTTCTATATCCCCTGGAAAAAGTGAAGTAACCTCATCAAGCATATCACCTATACCAAGCTTTCCTATAGAAGAAACAGGAAAAGGTTCACCTATGCCAAGGTTATAGAATTCATATACATCTGGCATATACTTTTCAAAGTTGTCTACCTTATTTACAACAAGCACTACCTTTTTAGCAGCTTTACGCAGCATATCTGCCACTTTGGAATCAGAATCTGTAAGCCCCTGCCTTACATCCACAACAAACATTACAACATCTGCCATTTCAATGGCCATCATTGCCTGTTCCCTCATGCTTTTAAGCATCTGGTTCTTTGTTACAGGCTCAATGCCGCCAGTATCCATTATGGTAAATGAATAATTAAGCCATGACACATCAGCATATATACGGTCCCTTGTTACACCAGGGGTGTCTTTTACAATAGATATCCTCTCACCTGCAATCATATTAAAAAGTGTTGACTTGCCAACATTAGGACGTCCTACGATTGCAACAACTGGTTTGCCCAACCTCATCACCATGCCTTTCTATAACCTGTACACTTTGTTACTATCCACAGCTATGCCACACGTAGCCACCCAGCTTACTTTTGTAATGGAAACCACTGTATCTGGCATAAACCATACCCCTCCCTGTGTCTGGCTGGCTTTGGATAGTAACTAGGATTTTTCTTTTTTATATTATTTTTCCTTTACTTTTGTAGCAAGGAACTCATTAACCTTTTTATATAATACTTCATTATTTATAATGTTCTCTGACTTACTTCCATAGTATTCCTCAAAAAGCTTATCAAGTTCATCCTGGCTTTCTACAGAATATTCCTTAAGATACATATCAAGGACTTCTTTAAACTCATCTTCACCAATAACTATATTTTCCTTATGTGCTATTGTATTAAAAACCATTCTTTTACCAAGGTCACTCTTTGCACTTGTTTCTACTTGCTTATCAAAATCCTCTGCTGTCATGCTCTGCATTGCTAAATAACCTTCCAGTTCAACACCCTGCTGTTTCAGGTAATATTCAACCGGTGTCCTGTATTGTTTCTTCACCTGTTTAAGCAGGTCTTCTGGATAATCATTGATTTTTGAAGCAGTATACACATTTTCCCATGCCATATCCATAACTACACTGTCACGTATATATTTAGTATAATCCTCTGCTGTGTTTTTATAACCTTTGTAGAAATCCTTAAAATTGTCTTCTACAAATTTATCTGAAAGCTCTGGCCATTCAGCTCTATAATTAATAGTTACTGTAAATACAACAGGTTTCCCCTCAAGGTCAGGATTATTTGGATAGCTGTCGGGGAATTTTATATTTAAGTCACATTTTTCCCCAATCTTCTTACCAATTAAGCCATCTTCAAATCCATCAATAAAACCACCTGAACCAATCTCAAGATTATACCCATCTGGTGAATCTTTCTTTTTACATGAACCACCTTCAAATTCTTTACCATCTATTTTACCTACATAATAGATATTGAGCATGTCACCTTCTTTGACAGTTCCCTTTTTAACCTTTTTGAAATCATCAGTTTTCTTTATATTAGACGTAATTAGTAATTCTGTTTTGCTGTCAATATCACTTTTATTTAGTTCTATTGAAGAGTAATCTCCCAGTTTAATATAGTCAGAGTAATCAACATTTTCATCTATCTCTTCCTCTTCCTTTTTTGTCTTATCTTCACTTGTACTGCTATCATTTTCTTTACTGCTTGTATCTGCCTTGTTTCCACAGCCTGTAAATAATAGTACTATGGTAGTACACAATGCTAGTGCCAAAAATTTACTATACTTTCTCAAAATAATTCCTCCAAATCAATTAACATTTATAATACAACATTCTCCTTTATACCACAAACCAGAAAAAAAATAAAGCTATTTCAATAAAACTTCACAAAATTTTTTAAATTACAGGTTTATGGGTGTTTGTGTAATTTAAAAAATGATGGAACTCAAAATACATGTTATATTGACTATATA
>VSNJ01000054.1 GCA_009774235.1 Lachnospiraceae bacterium | reverse complement strand
CTAAAAATGCTTTCATTGAAAAACGTAAAATCCCCAGACAGCAACTTTGTCAATTTTCCTAAAGTTGGTGCATATGGTGACTTCCTCCTGCATTAAGCACCTCCCTGTTATGTTCCCGTGAAAGTCCATGCACTAAGGCGGAATCCCCCGGCAGATAATGTAATAAATAATTTTCTCCTTTAAATACACTTACTTCTCCTTTCCACTTCTGGACATAATGTCCAGAAGTTATCATTTTTCTTTTAAGCAATAGATTGTATAAAGATTGGCAGACAGCTCACCATTGCCATATTCCACATCATCAAGCAATAACGCCTGAAACAGCACGTCCCCCACACCATCAAGCAGCACAAACTTCTGCTCCTGCTCCGTAAGGTGTCCGTACTCCACACCGTCTGAAACAACAGATTTCCTTGCCGCTTCACAATAAGTAAACAGACCGAGGATATATTTGTTTGACATGATAAAGGCATAGGTTTCCTGCCCGTTGTGGGTCAGCCGGTATTTCTCCGCCTCCCCCTCCGGGAGCGTGAAGATGCACCGCACCGTTTCCAGACAAAACCCCCTGCCATAATCCGGCTGTAACCGCTTTTTATACCGCTGTATCCTTGCATAAATCCCCTCCCTGTCCATGACGGAACGGGTACGCTTAAACTGTGGGTTTTTGCAGAGCATATCCAAGTCCATATACACGTTGTTGATTATGGTCTTTTCCGCATACTGCCGAAAAGTCTTTATCCTTAACATCCATGCAAGCGCTTCGTCCAGCTTTTCCTCTGACGTAACCGGCTGGAAAGGCTTGCTGTCAAACTCCAGCCTGTCAAACATAAGCGGACAGCTCCCTTTCTTTGCCTCACGCTCCATTGCCCTTTTTACATCCCGTAATGATTCCAATACAATCCCTCACTTCTCGTTTCCTGATATACTGCCCGGAAACACTAAAAAAGGGCGGCTACAAATCTGCTGACTCATAACCGCCCTTACGCTGTTCCCTGTTTATCATTTTTTTAAGACAGAGGGCTTCACCCTCCGTACCTCCTGAAACCTTGCCGGAAGTGTGGTTGAAAAGATAACCACACTTCAGGCAAGGCTCGAAAATGCCACCCGCCACGCTCTGACAGGCTCATACTGTTTCTATTCCCTCCATTTCTGTGAAACTCTTTTTCCCATTCTGTCTTTATACATCTGACAGGACGCCGATCCTTGAAAGCCTTTCCATAAGGGCATCTTTCGGCTCAAACTCCTGTAGCTGGGAACTGTCAGCTAAAATAAACCTCTCTTTATAACGGTTCATCATATCCATCAGCATCAGGTAACATTCCTGATGATAGAGGAAACTGGCAAGGCAGAGCAGCTCGCTGTCGCTTAATTCGCCTATCCTGAAATAATTTTCAAAATCATAATTGTCTGCAAATTTGCAGAAAGCCAGCTTTTCCAATAACAGCTCCCTGCCGGTGCTGTCCTGTTCCTCATACTTTTTTTGCAGTTCTTTTTTGTCCATATCCCTTTACTCCTTTTCTTTTAATCTCCGATTTTGGCAACTATAACCATCTCCATTATAGGAGCATAATAAAACATATTCAAGCACAAAACGAAAGGAAATACCGCATATTATGATTAAATTCGACAAACTTTTCCAGACCTTAAAGGAAAATGGAATCAGCCAGTACAGCCTCTATACCCATTACGGTGTCAGCCGTTCACAGATACAGCGGCTGAAAACCAACCAGTCCGTCACCACCCACACGCTGAACATGATACTGAATATCTTAGGCGAAGGCTTTTCCCTGAATGACATCGCCGAATTTTCACCGGACACAGGGCAGGCAGAAGATTAAGCTGCCCTGTTTTTTGTTAAGTAATCCCTTTCTCTGCCCACCCTCCTCCATACATATCATGCTGCACCTCCTGCTGGTAATAATGGCTCATGGTTGAGGGGGCATTGTAAAGCGCAGTGATCAGGTATGCCCTGATATTTGTTATCTTCGTAACCGTTCCCTTCATACAGCCCATCACATATTCCACATGGCTGCTGTTCAGCTTCAGGAAACGGGATTTTACAAGCTCATAAGGGTAATCCTCCCCGTTGATGCGGATTGTTTTCCGCTTCACGCATACCACGTCACAGACGGTTTCGTAGATTTCTTCATACATCTCCTTATCGCCGTACTGGTCATATTTCATGTGGTGTTCATATTCCAGATTTTTACGGATCAGTGCCATATATGCGATTGTTTCATCTATCGTATCAATCCCATCCATCATGCCGTCTTTTTCCTGTGTGCCTTTGCTGTCCATGCTTCCCATAGATTGATTGATAGGATTGGTATCACTCATATCAGTATAATTATTGTTAGTCTGATTATTTTCAGTCTGGCTATTATCAGTATAATTATAGTCAGTATAATTAGGGGAAACTTCTTTTACCTCTTGAAGTTCAGCCTCTTTACTTGCAGAAGTAAAATCTTTTTCCCTCTGCAAGTCAGTTTCTTTTACTTCTTGAGGTAAAATTTCTTTACTTCTTGAAGTAAAAAGATTTTCTTCCTTTACCTCTTGAAGTTCATTTTCTTTACTTCCAGAAGTCAAATTCTTTTCCTCCTTGAAGTAAAGGTTTTTTACTTCTGCGGAATTATCAGTGTTTCTGCTTTCTTTTTCCTCTGCTGAAGCAAAATTTTTGACATAAATTATATCCGGTTTGCCAAGTCCCCTGCGTTTTTTCTCCATCAATCCGATGCCGTTCTCACTATCCAGTTCCCTCATAATCTTAATACACGTTGGTTTTGAGCATCCTAAATCTTCCATGACATTATCAACCGAGTAAATAATGTATGCCCTGTTTTCTTCATCAATCCAGCCGTTTTTCATGGAAAGCGACATCCGGTCAAGCATCAGCCCATACAGGAGCTTGGCATCGCTGCTAAGCCCCTTGAAACGCTCGTCCTTAATCAGCAGGCGGGGAACACGGTAAAAAGAAAACTGCTCTGCTTCTACGCCATAGTAATAATCAAATTTCAATGGCTCGCCCATTTTTACCGCCTCCTTTACTGCCTACTCTGCCATTCCTCCAAAAGCTGGATAATGATGCCCTCTATATCATCACTGGAATAGTCCTCCGAAAAATATCTGCTAATCTTATCG
This sequence comes from Lachnospiraceae bacterium, assembly GCA_009774235.1. Taxonomy (GTDB): domain Bacteria; phylum Bacillota; class Clostridia; order Lachnospirales; family Lachnospiraceae; genus Butyribacter. Next base: position 19,397 of record VSNJ01000054.1, on the reverse strand, counting down.
CCCTTAATTGTTACCTTTCTCTCTTTTGGCTTTTCTTCCTCCAGTATCATCCTGACCATTGCCAGCGTCAGCTCGCCGCTTTTTCCATATTCTTTCAGCTTCGCCGCCTGTGCGTTGGAAACCGAAGCACCTGTTTCCTGGAGAATGACTGTTACATACTGCTGCTGTTCTTCCGACAGGAAAGAAATGTCCACTCCCTGCGCTATCCCTATCTTTTTTGCGTCCACCATGCCAAGCAGCTCGTCCGAGAGCCTTGCAAGCCACACATACCTCTGTACCGTCTTTCCGCTCTCCCCGGCAGCTTCCCCCACTTCGTCAAGGGTGCTGCCGCCCTTGCTGCCCTGATGCTTCATCGCTTCATACTTCATGGCATAAGCCTTTGCCTTCTCGCTGGGCAGGATATCCTCACGCTGGATATTGGAATCCACCATGATAATTGTAGCTTCATCGTCCGTATAATTCCTTACGATTACGGGCATTGTGTCTAACCCTGCCCTTTCAGAACCCCGTTTCCTGCGGTGTCCGGCTATGATCTCATAGCCGCCGCCCTCCCTCGGTCTTACAATTCCGGGTACAAGCACACCGTATTTACTGATACTCTCCGTGGTTTCTTCCATCTTTTCATCATCCAGGACACGGAACGGGTGTCCCTTGAATGTATGCAAATCAGCCAGTTTCGCATGGATAATCTGCTCCCCTGCTGTATTTTCCGCTCCGCCAAATAAATCATCAAAGCTGTTCAGCCTGACTTTTGATGCGCTCCCTGCCTTACTGCCCATTGCCAAGCACCTCCTTTGTCAAAGACTGGTACGCCCCCGCAACCTTGCCTTTCGGGTCATGCTCATAGATGCTGATGCCCTCTGCGGACGTTTCCGCCGCCCTCACCGACATCGGTATGCTGTTCTCAAATATCCTTACTTTGCTTCCATAAGTTTCGATAAGCAACGCCGTAATGTCCCTTGCATAGTTGGTATGGTTATCCACCATTGTCAGCAGAATGCCCTCAATGTCCAGTTTTGGGTTAATCTGCCGCTTTACCTTGCCTATGGTCTTAATAAGCTGTTCCAGCCCTTTTACGGGCAGGTATGCCGCCTGAACGGGAATGAGTATGCTGTCCGCACAGGCAAAGGCATTTATGGTAATCATGCCTAAAGACGGCATACAGTCAATCAGAATATAGCTGTATCTGTCCCTCACCTGCTCTATGTAGGAACGAAGCACCAGCTCACGGCTCATGACATTCACAAGGGATACTTCCAGACCGGACAGCTCAATGTTCCCCGGCATCAGGTCAATCCCCTCATCATGCTTTAAGATGCCGTAATCTGGCTCTATTTCTTCATCGTTAATAACCTTTTCCAGTACATTTGCAAGGGTGACATCCAGCTTGTCTGGCTCCGTGAAGCCTAAACTTGCAGTCAGGCTTCCCTGTGCGTCCGCATCAATTACTAAGACTTTCTTTCCCTGCTTTGCCAGCCCAATCCCTAAGCTGCTTGTTGTGGTGGTCTTGCCGACACCGCCCTTTTGGTTTGCTATTGCTATCACTTTACACATGGTCTTATTCCTCTGGTTTGTTTATTTTTCTTTTACATTCGCTTTCTGCACTTCCACATAAGCCCTGTAAAACCTGTTAGTCCCTTTGTTCCTGTAAAGTTCGGAAAATTCCGTCACGACAACTTTCGGCTGTCTTTTCAGGATTTTCTCGAACCACTTAATATCATTCCTTGTTCCCATCAGTCGAATTTTCAGCACGTTTCCTCTCCATTTCTGCAAGGATTTCCTCTACAGACCTTTGTTCCCGGCAGTATTCCGGATAACGGAGCTGGATGCCCTGCCAGAAGTACAAGGCATAGCCGCAGCAGAAAATATCGCTTACGGAATACCTCCTGCACTCATCAATCTGCTCATCCCTGCGTTTATAGTCATCAACGCTTGGCGTACCGTCCGTGTAAAGGTTAAATGCAAGCCTTACCACCCTGACACTTCCGCTTGTCTGCCAGACCTGATGTGAGGCAATCTCCGATTGCCTCTACATTCACGTTTTGATGCACCCGGACTTCATATCGTAAATCTGGCTGAAATGATTCCTTGTATCCTCTGATATACCAAGAATGTAAATCAAAGCCTTGTGATAGCAGTCCTGATGCCTTGCCTGTTCCAATTTTTCATAATAAAACTTCTCATGTTCCTCGTTTGCAAAAACCATGTGTGTGTTGCCGGCGCTCTGCGCCCCTGCTCTTAACGCTGTGTTTGTCACTATCATGACCTCCTTTTAAATTAAATTTTGTCACGAAAAAAGGACTATATCCTTTTCTCGAAAGAATATAATCCTCAGTGAAAACCTTATAAAAAAGGGGAAACCTTTATTTTTCAGTTTCCCCAATTCTTTATAGATAGATTTTGAATATAATATCTTTGAACTTGTTTGCCTTTGTATATTCAGGTCTATGTGCCATAAAATCCTGTACATTCGCCCTTTTTGCAACAAGTGTCATAAAATACATATACTTGTAATCTATTTTCCTTCTGTCGCAATCGCTGCCTGTGCTGCTGCAAGTCTTGCGATTGGCACACGGAATGGAGAACATGAAACATAGTCCAGTCCAATCTTATGGCAGAATTCTACTGATGAAGGGTCACCGCCATGCTCGCCACAGATACCACAGTGGAGTGAAGGACGTACTTTCTTACCTTTTTCAATAGCCATTTCCATAAGCTGTCCAACACCTGTCTGGTCAAGTTTTGCAAATGGGTCGTTCTCAAAGATTTTTGCATCATAGTAAGCATCAAGGAACTTACCTGCATCATCACGTGAGAAACCAAATGTCATCTGTGTTAAGTCATTAGTACCAAAGCAGAAGAATTCAGCCTCAGAAGCAATATCATCAGCTGTAAGTGCAGCTCTTGGTATTTCAATCATTGTACCTACTTCATACTTCATATCAACACCAGCGTTTGCAATTTCAGCATCTGCTGTTTCAACTACAATCTTCTTAACAACTTTAAGCTCTTTTATATCACCAATAAGTGGAATCATAATCTCAGGTTCTACTGTCCAGTCTGGATGAGCCTTCTTAACATTAATAGCAGCACGGATTACAGCACTTGTCTGCATCTTTGCAATTTCAGGATAAGTTACAGCAAGACGGCATCCACGATGTCCCATCATAGGGTTAAACTCATGGAGTGATTCAATAATTGTCTTAATTTCTTCAACAGTCTTGCCCTTTGCATCTGCAAGTTTCTTAATATCAGCTTCCTCTGTAGGAACAAATTCATGAAGAGGAGGGTCTAAGAAACGGATTGTTACAGGATTTCCTTCAAGAGCCTCATATAACTTTTCAAAGTCACCCTGCTGGTATGGAAGAATCTTAGCAAGAGCTTCTTCTCTCTCTTCAACTGTATCTGAACAAATCATCTCACGGAATGCATCAATCCTGTCACCTTCAAAGAACATATGCTCTGTACGGCAAAGACCAATACCTTCTGCACCAAGTTCACGTGCTTTTTTAGCATCTGCTGGTGTATCAGCATTTGTACGTACCTTAAGCTTCCTGTATTTGTCAGCCCATGCCATGATACGTCCAAACTCGCCAGCGATTGTGGCATCAACAGTTGGTATAATGCCATCATAAATATTACCTGTAGAACCATCAATAGAAATCTCTGAACCCTCAGTATAAGTCTTACCTGCAAGAGTAAACTTCTTATTCTCCTCATCCATAGCAATATCACCACAGCCAGATACACAGCATGTACCCATGCCACGTGCAACTACGGCAGCATGTGATGTCATACCACCACGTACTGTAAGGATACCCTGTGAAGCCTTCATTCCTTCAATATCCTCTGGAGATGTTTCAAGACGTACAAGTACGACTTTTTCTCCTCTTGCAGCCCATTCCTTAGCATCTTCTGCTGAGAATACAACCTTACCACAAGCAGCTCCAGGTGATGCACCAAGTGCCTTAGCAACAGGCTCTGCTTTCTTAAGTGCTGCTGCATCAAACTGTGGATGGAGCAATGTGTCAAGGTTACGAGGGTCAATCATTGCTACTGCTTCTTCCTCTGTCCTCATGCCTTCATCAACAAGGTCACAAGCAATCTTCAAAGCAGCCTGTGCTGTTCTCTTACCATTACGTGTCTGTAACATATAGAGCTTCTTGTTCTCAACAGTAAACTCCATATCCTGCATATCCCTGTAGTGGTTTTCAAGTGTGCTGCATACCTTTTCAAACTCAGCATATGCCTCTGGGAATTCCTCTGCCATCTTAGCAATAGGCATAGGTGTACGTACACCTGCAACAACGTCTTCACCCTGGGCATTAATAAGGAACTCACCCATAAGCTTCTTCTCACCTGTAGCAGGGTCACGTGTAAATGCAACACCAGTACCACAATCATCACCCATATTACCAAATGCCATACTCTGTACATTTACAGCAGTACCCCATGAATAAGGAATATCATTGTCACGGCGGTATACATTTGCACGAGGGTTATCCCAAGAACGGAATACAGCCTTAACAGCACCCATTAACTGTTCCTTAGGGTCGTCAGGGAAGTCAGAACCAATCTTAGCTTTATACTCAGCCTTGAACTGTGAAGCAAGTTCTTTGAGGTCGTCAGCAGTAAGTTCAACGTCGTAAGTAACACCTTTGTCAGCTTTCATCTTGTCAATAAGCTCTTCAAAGTATTTCTTGCCAACTTCCATAACTACATCTGAATACATCTGGATAAATCTTCTGTAGCAGTCCCATGCCCAACGTGCATTGCCTGATTTTTCAGCAATAACATTAACAACTGTTTCATTAAGACCAAGGTTCAGAATAGTATCCATCATACCAGGCATAGAAGCCCTTGCCCCTGAACGTACAGATACAAGAAGAGGATTTTCGTTGTCACCAAACTTCTTACCTGTTATGTCTTCCATCTTTACGATGTACTCATTAATCTGTGCCTGAATCTCTTCGTTGATTTCACGGCCATCCTCATAATACTGTGTACAAGCCTCAGTTGTAATAGTGAAACCCTGTGGAACTGGAAGACCAAGACTGGTCATCTCAGCAAGGTTAGCACCCTTACCACCGAGAAGTTCACGCATGTTTGCATTTCCTTCACTGAACAAATAAACCCATTTGTTTGCCATTGAAAGTTACCTCCTAAAATTAATTGTTTTAGCGATACCAATATCGCGCGTCTGGCTCCCCCAGATTTACTCTGGCCATGATAATGCACACAGACCAGCACAGTATCCCATATCCAATATAAATAATACTGTATTATCACTGTGTATACCCAGCCTGTCCAAAGTACACTATCATGGACAGAGTATAATAAGCATACCTGATGCCATACATTTACCAGATATATAAAATACACAATATCACTGGTAATACAATATATGGAAATTAAATGCTTAAATCTGGAAAGCTGCTAAGAATAGTATAGCATATATATTGAAAATGTAAAAAGATTTTTTAAAAATTTTAGTAAAATTTAGAAAATATTTTGTCACTTTTTGCTACATGTCTGGTAATAATTCCGCATTTTTACCAATATATACATATCATAGTAATAATTATTTTATTTTTCATATTATATTATACATATGTTTTACCAGATATTCACCAGAATTACTTAAACCATGAAGTATAAAACAACCTTTTTACAAAAACCTTATCCCCACTCACAATATAATGACTATTTCTATTAAAATTTATACAATAAATATAAAAATAACCATGTAATAATAACTATTTACTAAATTATGGCTGTTAAATATCTTCCAAAATAGACATATTAAATATTGACTAAAGCTGTTACTGTGCTATATAATAGTTCCGTTACAACTAAATATCTAATAATTAACAATGCCATTACCTATCCATTTTATGTATGTGACAGGTATTTTTTTGGCATATATGCCACAGGGTATGCATAAATGTCCCTTAGGCAGAATGGAGGAAAATATGAGGCTTATTAAAAAACTTACATCAGTATTAATGGCAGTAGTATTAGCTACAGGTCTTACAGCATGTGGCAGCAATGATGGCGGCAGTTCTTCAGAGCCAGGTTCTGCTTCAAACTCTTCTTCTGAGGAGAAAACTTACCATATAGGCATCTGCCAGTTAATGGAGCATGAGGCACTTGATTCTGCAACAAAAGGGTTTCAGGACGCCCTTAAAGAGAAACTTGGTGAAGGCAATGTTGAATTTGATTTACAAAACGCACAGGGCGAATCCACAAACTGCTCTACAATATGTAATGGTTTTGTAACAGACAATGTTGACCTTATTATGGCTAATGCAACAGGTGCACTCCAGGCAGCAGTTTCAGCAACAAACAGCATACCAATCCTTGGAACATCTGTAACAGACTATGCTACAGCATTAAACCTTTCAAACTGGGAAGGACATACTGGAACTAATGTATCAGGAACATCAGACCTTGCTCCTATTGACCAGCAGGAAGATATGATACTTGAAATACTCCCTGATGTAAAAACAGTTGGTATTGCTTATTGTTCATCAGAGCCAAATTCATCATACCAGGCAGACCTTATGAAAAAAGCTCTTGATGAAGACAACATAGCATATAAAGAATATACAGCAGCTGATTCTAATGAAATACAATCAGTTATCACAACAGCATGTGATGAATGTGATGCACTCTATGTTCCAACTGATAATACTATGGCTTCTAGCGTTGAAACAATTAAAAATGTTGTTGTCCCAGCAGGTGTCCCTCTCTTTGCAGGTGAAGCTGGTTTATGCGTAGCAGGTATTGCAACCCTTTCAATCAGCTACTATGATATAGGATATACTACTGGTGAAATGGCTTATGAAATCCTTGTAAATGGAAAGGATGCAGGAACAATGGATATACAGACTGCTCCAAATGTTACAAAACAGTATAATAAAGAAATATGTGAAACCCTTAATATAACAATTCCTAATGGCTATGAAGAACTTACTATTGAATAAGAGACACACCTTATACTGCAAGTAAACAGCCTGTTCACACATTGGCGTTTTTTGTGATAGTGTACAATCCGGCACTGCTGGCAGCAACATATTTGTATACTTACCATACGCCCAGAACATGCCATCCCTTACCACTTATATTAACAAGTTAACCACTTACTGTATAAACGTGAGTCCTTTTAATCTAATATAACTTACTAATAAATATGGACAGACACATTTTTGTATCTGTCCATATTATTTACTTTAAAACATATGTACTATCCTATTTAACTTTAACATTAATCTTAGCTGTCTTTCCTGCTGCCTTAACTGTTATAACAGCTTTCTTTCCTGCCTTAACTTTCTTAGGCACTGTAATCTTAATTGCCTTATTAGAAGAAACAGAAACCTTTACAACCTTCTTATTTGATGTGCTTGCAGAAGCTTTTACTGCATTTCCCTCTGAATTTGTTGCTGTATACTTAACTGTTACTGATTTGCCAGCTTTAACTGTTACTGACTTCTTAGCAACTGTAAGCTTTGCAGGTACTTCTGATGGCTCTTCTGGAGCATTGTCATCTGGAGTATTGTCTGATGGTTTATTATCTATTCCTGCATTTCCCTGGTCTTCTACACCAGCAGGTGCTGCTGTTGCACTAGCATTGTCACTGTTCATTCCCTTTACTGTAAAGTAAACTGTAATTGTGTCATCTGCTGCTACAGGTGTTGCACCAATCTCATCAATAAATGTATCTGTAGTCAGGTTTGTAAGCCCGTCAGCCTGTTTTGGTCCATTCCAAGGATTAACAATATTGTATCTGTATGCCTTTGTATCATCTTCATCTGTAAAGCACCATCCGCCATTGCTATTTACCTTATAATTCTTGCTGCCAATACTTACATATGTAGGTACCAGTGAAAAAGTGCTGCTTAATGCACCTTTATAAAGATTTGTTGATAAAATTAATAAGTAAATACTCTGTGTTTCTGCTTTTGCTTTATATGAAACACTGTATGAACCATTACCTGTTACTTCAACTGTATTTTCATCCCATGACTGGTCTGCCCATGCATCACTTCCAACATAGTTAAATCCAGCTGTAAACTTATCCATATCACCTTTAACAACTTCTGGAGCAGCTGTTTCCTGTGGAGCTGTTGTTGCATCTGGAGCTGCTGTTGCTGTTGGAGCTGTTGTTGCATCTGGTGTTGCTGCCCCGCCATCTCCATCTGTAATTGTTATGCTTGAAATTGTACGCCCCTGTGCTGTAAGTACATAATTACTTACAGACTTGTCAAGCTTGCCTGTAATAGTAGTTGTAGTACTTGGAACACCAACTGCATCCTCATTATTGCCAGCATATACTGGCTTCCAGCCAGTAGCATTACATACTGCAAAATTATGTGCTTTACCATCTGTTGTTTCTGAACCAACAACAATAATAACTGGTTCTGCAAAGTCTGCAAGATTTACACTAAAATCAACTTCAAAGTTATTGTAATCATTACCTTTAAGTTCAATAGTAGAACCTTGGTCAGTAGATATTTTAACAGCTTCTGCAGCATATTCTGTTCCCATTGCAAAACTGCCAGTCCATTTTAATGCATCAGCAGCTTTTGCCTGCTTTGTCCCTACAGTTACACCAGATACTACTAATGCCATAGATAATGTAGCTGAGAGAACTTTTTTCATGTTTTTAGTTAATCCCATTAATACTTCCTCCTTTTCCCTAAACATAGGGTCAATAATTTTTAATCATATTTAAAGCAAATAAAAAATAAAACTTTTTATCTGCCTATATATACCTTTTTTATGATAACAGATACAAAAACTTTTCGGAATAACTATTATGCACAATTATATTTGGGATTTTTATGAATTATTACCAATAAAATGACCATGTACTAATTTTTCGGGTAATAAATGTCTAAAAGTTATTGTGTTTTTATATAATATATAAGTAAATTTTCTTCAAATAAATAGATAATTTAACCAATGATACAAAAAGGACGCCAAGGCGTCCTCTAAATATTTTAATCTCATTAAATAAGTTCTTTAAAATACACGCTTCTTAAGCGGAGTATTTGATTTACCAGGGCTACTTAGTCTGGCAGGAGTCCAAGCTTCTGCCAGACTGCCGCAATGAGGTTGGTTTGTTATTTGGCAATCCGCTTGACATTATAAAAATAATATATTAAAAGTCAAACTTTCCGTCAAAATATGAAACAAGTTCTGTAATCTTAACACGTTCTTGTTCCATTGTATCACGGTCACGGATTGTTACAGAACCGTCCTCTTCTGAATCAAAATCATATGTTATACAGAATGGTGTGCCTATTTCATCCTGGCGGCGGTAACGCTTGCCAATATTCCCCCTGTCATCATATTCGCAGTTATACAGCCTGCTTAAATTTTCATAAATCTTTTCTGCTGGCTCTGCAAGCTTCTTTGACAGTGGAAGGACTGCAATCTTAACAGGTGCAATAGCTGGATGGAAATGCATTATTGTACGCATATCCCCGCCTTCAAGTTCCTCTTCATCATAAGCACTACACAGGAACGCAAGTGTAACACGGTCCGCTCCAAGTGATGGTTCTATTACATAAGGAATATATTTACTATTATCCTCATCATCAAAATAGCTCATATCCTGGCCCGATACATCCTGGTGCTGTGTAAGGTCATAATCCGTACGGTCTGCTATGCCCCACAGCTCACCCCAGCCAAATGGGAACAGGAATTCAATATCAGTAGTTGCCTTGCTATAGAAAGAAAGCTCTTCTTTGTCATGGTCACGCACACGCATTTCTTCTTCTTTTATTCCAAGGGATTTCAGCCAGTTTATACAATACTCTTTCCAGTATGCAAACCACTCAAGGTCTGTATCAGGCTTACAGAAGAACTCAAGTTCCATCTGCTCAAATTCCCTTATACGGAATATAAAGTTACCTGGTGTAATTTCATTACGGAAAGACTTGCCAACCTGTGCTATGCCAAAAGGAACTTTCTTACGTGAAGTACGCTGTACATTCTTAAAGTTTACAAAAATACCCTGTGCTGTTTCAGGCCGGAGGTAAACTGTATTTTTAGCATCTTCTGTAACGCCCTGGAATGTCTTGAACATAAGATTAAACTGCCTTATCTCAGTAAAATTATGTTTCCCACATGAAGGACATCCAATATTATTATCATCAATATAAGCCTGCATCTTTTCATTAGACCAGCCATCAATACTGCCCTCTGCCTTTATGCCATTCTTCTCCATATAATCTTCAATAAGATTGTCTGCACGGAAACGCTCATGGCACTCTTTACAGTCCATAAGCGGGTCAGAGAAGCTTCCTAAATGCCCTGATGCAACCCATGTCTGCGGATTCATAAGAATAGCACAGTCAATTCCCACATTATACTTATTCTCACGTACGAACTTCTTCCACCATGCCTGTTTTACATTATTCTTAAGCTCAACCCCAAGGTTTCCATAATCCCATGTATTCGCCAGTCCTCCATAGATTTCTGAACCTGGATATACAAACCCTCTCGCCTTTGACAGTGCAACTATTTTGTCCATTGTCTTTTCCATATATAATTCCTCCAATCCATATTGTGTTGCTATTTATAGACATAAATGGCAATTAATTATATTAATATACCATCATGGTATATGGATTTCAAGACTATCATTTTATTTCTGGTATAAATTTTGCAGAATTAAAACTATGTGGCAGGTATCTTGCAAGATATATCTTCATAAACCTGTCAATTTCATCCATAACCTGCCACGAAACATTAAAACTATACAGTTTATTAAACGGGCTTGAAATAATATATTGTAATGCATACCTTGCATCATATCCCAATGTTAATGGATGATGTTCCTTAAGTCCTGGCATCTTTCCTGCGCACTCCTTGCATATAAGTCCTCCCTCTGCCATATACACATTATATGCATCTTTATTTCCACAGCGTATACACGCAGATATACCAGGCGCTTCTCCCTGTACTGACATAAAACGCAGCTCAAATATCCTTCTTATAAGCCTTGGAGGAACTATTCCTGCCTGCAGCGCCCTGAATGTTATGTATAAAAGCATAAGTTCATTATCTGCCCTTATGCCTTCTCTTGTAAGATACCTTGCAACTTCAGTAAAATATGACGCATAACACAAGGAATTATAGTCTTCCGCAAGGCTGCCAAAATAATTATCTATAGCCCCGGATTTTAATGTATATGATTCACGTCCCTCATACACCTGGAAACTTCCAAATGTAAATGGGACAGTACAGGCCGAAACAGGGCTGTTTGGCTTTCTTGCACCATTTGCAAACGCTGGGATACGTCCCCGCTCCCTGGTAAGTATTTCAATTCTTTTGTCATAATCCTTCACTGGTGAGGACACCAGCACCATTCCTGTAAGCGTAACTGTATCCTTCAATTCCATCCCCCATACCATAATTACTGCCATACCGGCAGCAAGGGTAATATTCTTAAACCTTGCAGGCTTTCCAGAAATTCCGCAACACTTTTACAACAGCATGTGGGAAAAACCTGGCATAATGCCAGCCTGAATACCCTGCACTGCCGGTTATATCAGACAATGCTCCCTGCTGGGGCAGAATCACTTTTAAACCTTTTGCCGTCTTGGTTTGTTGTAAATATTAATGATGCCTGTGTACCAGCAGATTTATTATGTGCACCATATTCTACACTATTGCAGTATTCTAAGTAATCTTCAACCTTGCCTGAAACAGTGAATTTGTTCCAGCAATCTTTTTCTTCCATATTACCACCATACCTTTCCACAGCCTGATGTATTATAACCTGTGGTAATAGAATGGTCTTTATTGCATTTCAATATACTGGTATCTTCTTACAATACATTTGTTATAAATCAATATCTTTCTTATCATATCCAAAATTCTTAACCAGGAAATCACTATTACGCCAGTCTTTTTTAACTTTAACCCAAAGCTTGAGGTTCACCTGGCATGCAAGCAATGATTCTATATCCTTACGTGCCTCTGTCCCTATTTTCTTTAACATCTTGCCTTGTTTACCTATAATAATGCCCTTATGTGAATTACGCTCACATATAATAGTTGCTTCAATATCAATAATATTCCCTTTTCTACGCTCTTTCATTGAATCTATTGCAACAGCAATACCATGTGGCACTTCATCATCAAGGTTCCTGAGAGCCTTTTCACGTATCATTTCTGCAACTATCTGGCGTTCTGGCTGGTCTGTTATTGTATCTTCATCATAATAACATGGACCTTCTGGAAGATATTTCATAATAGTATCCATAAGGTCATCTGTATTTTCACCATTTAATGCAGAAACAGGAATTATCTCTGCAAAATCTGCTACATCCTTATAGACATCTATAAAAGTAAGGATTTCTGCTTTATTTACAGTATCAATTTTATTAATAACAAGCATTACAGGTATATTAGTGTTCTTAAGACATTCTGCAATATGCTTCTCCCCTGCGCCACTGTATGTTGATGGTTCTACAAGCCATAGTATTACATCAACATCCTTCAATGTCCTTTCTGCCACAGAAACCATGTATTCACCTAGTTTATTCTTTGCCTTATGTATACCAGGTGTATCAAGAAAAACAACTTGTCCTCTTTCACATGTATACACAGTCTGTATACGGTTTCTTGTTGTCTGGGGCTTGCTAGATGTAATAGCTATCTTCTGTCCTGTCAAAGTGTTCATAAGAGTTGACTTGCCTACATTTGGTCTTCCTATAAGAGTTACAAATCCTGATTTGAATTTACCCATTAAATCCTCCATTCCAGATAAATATAATAAAATACAGTATACTGCCTGGATACAGCACGCCATTATGTAATAAGCTGCTGTCCAGGCATTCATTAACTATGACAATACATTTATATCATCAAATAAACCTGCATCATCTTTTATATGCTTTTCATTGCCAATTACACATACATTACACTTCTCTACTGCTGCCCTTATTACAGCAGCTGCCTTGTGTATATCTTCAAGGCTGCATGCAAGTATGCTGTCTCTTTCCTTCTGCAGTATATCATAAGAAACCTTTCTGAAATACCCTGCCATAGAACGGTTTCCTTTCATGCTAGGTGTACGTGGTGTATCAATACCACTTATTGTACCTATTACAGCTTTTGTAACTTCCCTTTCATCAGCTTCAAAGTTTTCAAGATAAGCAGCAGTATTTTTATATACATCAAGGGTTGCTTCCAGGTTAGGGTCACGGTATGAAGTAAAATACCACTGTTTTTCCCTTGTAAAGTTACAGCCTGCACCATACGCACCACCCTTTACACGTATTTCATTCCAAAGATAACCATATTTTAATAAATGCTGTACAACATTTAATACACCCATATCAACATCTGCCACATCACCAAATGTCCCGCCAAGCGCCACATACTGTACTTCGCCAGGTGTTGTAAACGCTTCTTTCCTGTTAATAGTTTCTGGCACATATTTATAAAGGCTTCCTGGCATTCCTGTATCTTTTGCCTGCCCAAATTTATCCAGTTCTGATAAAAATCCAGGCATTGCTTCTTTCACTGCATCTAAATTTTTATCTGTACATGTACATGAAACCAGTAAATTTTCTTTTTTAAATATTGCCCTTACAAGTTCCTCACATCCTTTAACCAGGTTTACTTTCTCTTCCTCAAAATTCTCATCCAGGCGTACAAGATAATTATAATACCCGATACCTGTAGCATGGTCACTAAGCCATGCACTTTCAGATGTACAGGAATTGACACGTGCAGCAGCTGTCTGGTTTCCAGATAATGTAAGAGCTACTTTAAGCCTTGAACGGCTTTCTGCAACAACCTCCCTGAGATGCTTTTCATCTTTAAACAATGTTTTAAACATCATTTCTGCTGCAAGCCTTAATGCATCACTTATATTGCTTTCCAGCACCTTTGTGTACACCTGGAACTGTAAACTGTATTCATCACTTTTGCCAAGATGTGTATAAATATCAAGGCTTGATGCCATTCCACCTGTATAGAAGTTAATTTCTGTATCAAATTCGTTATAAGTGTAATTCTCTGTATCCATATAACCCAGAAGTGTTGACAAAAAGCTTAACTGTGGCACATATTCCTTAAGCCCATGCACATCAAAGAAAAGATTAAGGTACACTATGCCATTAGTAACAATATTGTGGTGCATTGCCTTAACACCACATATTTCCATCTCTGTATTATAATATGGTGCTGCCTTTTTGCCAATATCTTCCCTTGAAAGCATAGGAATTTTCTCAAGCTCTTCCTTTGGCGATGGCTCTTCCTGGTATGCCTTTAATGCCTTTGTATCTTCAACAAGTTTTTCTATCTCTTCATCAGAAAGACTCTCTTTATATCTGGCAAGCTCCTCTTCAAGTTTCTTCTCATTCTCTATAGCAAGCCCTTTCTTTGGTATCATTTCAACAAGTACAGAATGTGTATTATCAAGAATATATTTCTGTATAAGCTGTTCAAAATAATCTGTAGAAAGTTTTTCCCTTAAAAAGCTGTAATATTTCTCATATAAAAGTGCAGAATAAGGGTCATCATCATTGTAAAGCCATGTTTTAAATGCCCTAAGCCCATATAAAAGCCCTTTGGGATATGAACCAAAGTCTGCTTCCCTTTCCCTGAATTCAATACCATTTAAAGCTGCTTCAAGTGCCTTCTTGTCAATACTATTTTTAACTATGCCTTCAAGAGTTTCCCTTACTATTTTATAAAATCTTTCTTTCTCCCCGGCCTTTGCATTTTTAGTTATTATTGTAAAATAACTCTGGCGCATTATATCACAGAAATCTACATCAATATCAGCACCTATCCCTGCGTCAAGAAGCGCCTGCTTCACTGGTGCACCTGGCATTTCAACAAGTACATAAGAAAGGATTTCAAATGCCCTGCATATCTCCTGTTCCATTGTAATATCCATAGCAGCAGCAAATGCGTAATATGTCTTCTCTGAACAATCTGCCTCTGTAGAAACTGCATATTCTTTAGAAAGGCTCTTCATGCTCTCAAACTTTTCCTGTTTTTTAATTTCTGAATTCACACTTATTGCCGGAAAATCTTTTAAGTAATTCTCATCCATCCATATAAGACGTTCTTCAACATCCATATCACCATAAAGATATATATAACTGTTTGATGGATGGTAATATTTCCTGTGAAAATCAAGATACGCCTCATACGTCAGGTCTGGTATACTCTTAGGGTCACCACCTGACTCATAATGGTATGTTGTATCAGGAAAGAGCTGGCTCATAACAAAGCAGTCAAGCACCCGTTCTTCTGATGAATATGCACCTTTCATTTCATTATAAACCACTCCGTTATAAGTTAATGGTAAATCTTTATCTTCAAGTTCATAATGCCAGCCCTCCTGTTTAAATATCTCTTCATATTTATATATATTGGGATAAAGGACTGCATCCATATATACATGCATAAGGTTTTCAAAATCTTTATCATTACAGCTTGCTACGGGATATAATGTTTTATCTGGATATGTTGTAGCATTAAGGAATGTATTTAAAGAACCTTTTACAAGTTCCACAAAAGGGTCTTTTACTGGAAAATTCTTAGAACCACATAAAACCGTGTGTTCAATAATATGTGGAACACCTGTATCATCTTCTGGCGGAGTCCTGAACCCTATATTAAACACTTTGTTATCATCACTATTGCTAAATACCAGTATTCTTGCATTACTTAGTTTATGCCTTAAAGTAATTGCAAAACTGTCTGTTTCTTTGACATACTCCGATTTCTCAACGGTATATGCCTCTGGTATCTTAATCTCATCTAAACTTTTAATACTTCTAGCCATTATTGTCCTCCATTTTTAGTTCTATAATTTATATACAGCTATTGCTGCACAATATCTATTATATGCATTTTTTATACTTTTAAATTATTCCCTTATATTGGAATGATAGTCCCACAGAAATATATTTTAATATACCAGGGGTGTCTTTAAACATTACACAAATTTATTTCCTCCAGTACCAAACACCCACCCGTCAAAACAGGTGGGTGGATAAACCATCTTATATATTTAATATCATAGGTATTTTCTTATAAGTCCTTCCCAATAATAGTATATTTATTTTTGCCTGTATTCTTAGAAGAATACAATGCTTCATCAGCTTTTTTATACAACACTTCAAATGTGCTCCCGTCCTTAGGTCCTATTGAAATCCCAACACTGCTTGTAATCTTAACAGTATTAGCACCATCTGAATACTCCCTGCAGTTTGCTTCACACACTTTTTCTGCCTTCTTTATAATAAATTTAATAAGGCTTTCTTCGTCAAATGCGTCATATACTGCAAAAACCGCAAATTCATCACCACCAAGCCTTCCAATAAATACATTATTATGGAATATGCTTGTAAGCACTTTCGCAGTGTCAGCAATAGCCTTGTCACCATATATATGTCCAAGGGTATCATTAACATTTTTAAAATTATCAAGGTCTATCATAAAAAATATGTAATTCCTGCCCTCTTTCTGGTCACTTAGAAGAGCGGAAATCTTAGACTCCATAGTTTTCTTATTAAGAACACCTGTAAGCAAGTCATTCTCTGCCCTTTGTACAAGATTCTTTTCCATAGATATCTGTTTATTAGCATTAACAATCTTTCCTATAAAGCGTTCACATTTACCTGACCTGTCCCTGAACATAGTCCCTGTAAGACGGAACCAGCCATAATTCCCATCTTCTTCTAAAATCCTTACTTCTGATGAGAAATACTCCATGTCACTGTCAAAAAACTCATGCAGCCTTCCTCTTATAGATGCATCATCTTCATGGACATAATCATAAACATCATAAACAGCTTCACCAACCAGTGTTTTAAATTTCTTCCCCAACACCATACTAAAATCACCAAACACTTCAATTTTCTTAGGTGAGAAAGTATATTCAAAAAGTGCTGCTCCTTCCTGCCTGTCTACAATTTCATAATCCCCAAGGCGTCTTAGGATTTTTGCCCTGCTTATAATATAATACAGAAGAAGCCCAAATACAATAACAATGTCAAGTACAAGTATCTTCATTAATATTGTATTAGATTTTGCTCCTGCAACATTCCCTTTATCAGAAGAAATATGTATAAGATAACAGTCATTTACTTTGATAGGTATACAAGTTGCAACATAAGCACCGCCTTCATATTTATATTCCAAAAATATATTATTTGACTCTCTCATATTATTTTGTATATAATCTGTTCCAATACCATCAGTAGTAATTTTACATGCTTTAAGATATGAAAAATAGCTTGTGCCCGCCTTGCCAATAAGTTTTTCTATATTGCTGCTTCCATACATAATCCTGCCACGGTTATTTATAACAGCTGCATATGCATCTGGTCCTGAAATATTGTTTTCAATATAATCACTTAATGTAGTATCTGATATTGCTGCTGCCAACACAGCTGTTACTTTCTCCTCTTTATCGATTACAGGTGCATAAATATGCATTTCCTTGTTCCCATCCTTGCCCTCAGAAAACTCTTCGCTAACTGCACACTTGCCCCCAAGCGCTTTTTCAAATCCAATTTCATCCTTTATATCTTTGGTTTCATAGCTTCCATATATAAGTGAACCATCTGTACCAATAATATCAATACTGTCAAACAAATCCGCTTTTTCTGGAAACAGTTCTTCTATTTCAAACCCATTACTTATTTCTACACCTTGCATATATCTTCCTGCAACAGAAAGCAATGTTTCACGCTCTTTAAAGAAATCCTGCATATAACCTGCTGCAAGACGTGTACTGTTAATCTGTATCTCCTTTTTTACCTCCCATGAGCTTCCTTCTATATCACGGTAATATGTAGAAAGAATAGTAATAATTAATATAATAGATATACCTGTTATGAGATAGCAGACGTTTGAAAGTTTAACTTTACCAGTTCCCATATTTTTCTCCATTCATACTTTTAGTTATGCCAGGCTGCCAGCATAACTAACACATGAAATGCATATTCCGCATCCCCTCATATCCTTTTAAAGTACCTTTAGTATATCATATTAACACAATTATTGCCACTTTTATATTATTTTTATTATTATATTCAATATATTTTATAAAAATAGAGGTACATTTTTATAATTTTTTACCAAATATATAATTTTTTTAATTATTTCTTTATATTTTTAGTTATTTCTGATACATAACTGTATATATATTTTCCTGTATTTTTCCCATATTTTTCAATAATTTTAACAATAGCACCTCCAATAATTGTTTCTGTTTCATATGTATCTGGTATATCCTTATAAACCAAAAACCTTTAAATGTTTAAAACCAGGAGAACAATTTAACCATTCTCCTGGTTTAGAATCCTGATATAAAATATTACCAATATAACAGACCATAAGCTGTACAAACTTGTCCATTAACTACTGCAGAGATACCTACTTCTACAAACAATGGATTATTTAATAAGACAGGCATTGTATAACTTAATGGTATTGTTTCCTTCAATGGTGCAATTGCAGGAATTGTTGTTGGTAAAAAAGAGTAGTTCCAATACTTTCCATCATTCTTAGGTCCTCCTGATACCATAGTATTAAAAGTTACATTTGTTGCAACATATAGAGACACATTTTTACAATTTATTTTTATTTTATTATCTACCCTTTTTACCGAAGCAACAAGAACTACTTCCTTTTCCCTTGCACCTTGCCCAGGATTTTCAGAACCACTTTCTGGACTTGCCTCTAATACAAATTGAATTTCTTTTTCTTCACTATTTTTAGCATAAGCTGTTAAGCTAAAAATATTTGAAATACACATACATAAAATTATTAACAATAGAAAATTTTTCTTTTTCATAAATTCCTCCTTATAAAAATTGTTTTATAGTAACTTTTAAATATTTTTTGATTTAATAAAGTCCCCTAACCATTCACTATATTTCCTTATCAAGTCATAAGAACCACAACGGTAAAGTATTTCTGATAACTGTTCAACAGGACCATTTTGAAATAGAACAAGTATTTCTTCCATCAACAATATTTCTTGTATTTCATGTTGGGTTATATCTGAATGGTTTATTATATAATATATAATCTCACTACTCCATAATATATTTTTTATCTGAGTGCCATTTAATAAATGAGTAAAACCACTTTTAACTAAAGATACATACTCTTTATTTATATTAATATCTTCAATATTAACAGAGGATGGACCTTGTTCATTTATAATTTGTCCAAGTCCAAATATACAATCTAATATTTCATCATAATTATTCATAATTTTCTCCTTAAATTTTTAATACATAATTAAAAACATTTATATAGTCTTTATTTATTTTATTAAATAATTATTATATTACATTTTAATCTAATTTTCATATTTATAATATAGCACAAATACATTATTA
>VSNJ01000053.1 GCA_009774235.1 Lachnospiraceae bacterium | reverse complement strand
CCTTTACAGCATATTTTATAACTTGTTGTACTGAACCTGTTGTGATATCATATCTTTCAACCACCGAATTTTGATTAATATAATATATTCCTCCCTGGTAAAAAGCAGTATTCCCTGATGAGCTGATATCTAGTTTAGTTATCTCCTTTGTACTGCGGTCTACCTGGTAAATAAAATTATCTGTTATAAAAAAAAGATATTTATCATCCAGGCAAAAATACCGGTGTAGTTTCAGAAAACTCCATTGATCAGTTATTTCATAGGATAGTCCCAAAAATTGTCTGTTTGTTCCAACCTGCTGCTCAAAAATAATCTTATCAGAATAATCCTTAAGACATACCTCATGGACAGAAACCATTTCTATCAGGCTTTCGTTATTGCCAACTTTGTGATAATATTCTTTACTGTCAAGATATACATAATATACATATTCTTCCGTATAGAAAAGTTCCGTCATAATTTCACAATCTTCTTTTAATGGCAACAATGGATCTGACAATAATTCTTTTGTTTCTCCTGTCTGCTTGTCTTCTACTATAGGAAATCCCCCTGTATCTTCAAAATAAATTTTTACTGTGCCGTTCTCATAACATAAAGAGTCTCTTGTATTAAATGATAATTCATTATTCTTTACTACCTCTGCACTGTTACACCCGGCAACAGACATTACAAAAATTATTAACAATATATTTAAGAGTGCTTGTTTTTTCTTTTTTCTATGAAAAATAACCTGGTTTTCCCATTTATTTTTCTCTCTCTTAATCATCCAGATAACAGCAAGAAATATAATAAATAATGTAAAGACTACCAGAATTTTTATATAAAGGGCTGGAATTTCTTTAAATATAAGTACATCCGTTCCTGTTACCATGTCTTTTTCATACTTGCTGCCTTCCAAGTATCCCAGAGAGTCCATAAAACTAACTGGCAATGGTATCTGGTACATAAAAGACCCCGTAAATCCAAACAAAGGCAAAACCTGCATAGCAACAGCTATGCAGATAGTAAGTGACATCTTACGTACAAGGGAAGAAACCAGCAGGATTAAATCTGCATAAAGCATGCATCCCAGAATACGCAATATTGACATTAATAAAAAGGCTTCATAGCATGTTAACTCCCGTGTACTATCCGAAAGACAAGGAACACTTTGTATTGGGAAATTTCCTTGTTCCAAACCTATAGAAAATGAAATAAACAAACACTCTGATGAAACTAAAAAAACCCCCATAAACCCTGCTATTATATTGGCAATTATTACCTTTTTTACAAGCCACCATCTGTTTTCCTTACATGTTTTACAGATTTCGTCCATATTAGTTTCATAATTACAGCATAAAAAGCGCCCCACAACCAGAAGAATCACTATAGATGAGAAAACTAAAAAAGCTTTGTCCGAAAACAATTCTTCCCAGCCGTTATATTCCATAAAATACCGGTTTTCACGGTTCTCACAAATATATAAGTACTGTTCATATATCTGCTCAAATCCCTTTTCTCTCTTTAATTTTTCCTCATAACCATCCATTAGCATCAGATATTCATTCTCTGCCACTTCTCCCGCAAAAAAACTATCCATTAAACTTTCCTTTTCAACATGTAAGTTAGCAAACTGTACTGCTTCTTCTTCAAGAAAACTTTCCTTGTGTGCATTTAACTTTCCTGATACATTACCTAAATAATATAAATATTCCTTTGATGGCTTTGTGTAAGGTTTCATTGTTAAGTATCCCATCCACAAAATAACCGCTGACAAAATTACCCATATTCCTTTATTATAAATAAAAATCTTTTTAATTTCCTGCATTATATCACCTGCAATATTCATTATTTTTTGAAACAACCAAAGCCAACCCAATAAGCAGAACCAGGTAAATCCCACCAATCACTATTGCAATCTGCCACCCTGGAAATGGATATCCACATATTGATACAAATTCCGTATTTTCAAATATATGAATATTATCTACTAATGAAAATGGATTTAATATTTTAAGCCACAGAAACGGCATATGACAACAATTTTCATATATTATGCTTATACATACACAGAAAACACTTCCTACAAAAAACGAAGCTAATACATTTTTAAATATGTAGGATATATTAAGCATAACAATACCTATAATTAGAAATCCAAACGCCCGTACAGCCATATCAAGCAGACAATATTGGAAGATGTTTATGCCCAAAGGACTACGCCCTAAAAAGGCTATTGCATAGACAGGCATTTTCAATCCCTCAAAACTTCCTGCCACAAATGCAAAGCCCAGATAATCAACCATCGAAAAAATTGTGGAAACCATTATAGAAAACAACCCTGCCCCGGCAACTTTTGCCACTTGTACAGACTTTCCTCCTCTTTTGTTTGTAAGCAGCAAAGACTCCATATTCCCATCACGTTCAGAACCATAAACAGCCAAAAGACCATATAAAACCAGAAGCAGTACCAGTATATCTGAAAAGGAAAAATCCAAAAACAATTCTATATTTTCCAAGTAAGAAAAATCCTTTATTTTCCTATCTTTAAAAATATGGTATATTCTTGCATTTCTTCTGTACTCTTCCATGTTTCCCGTATTTTTGGCATTAGAGGCAGCGTCTGCTGCCCTCTGGCAGATTTCTCCGGCTCTGTTTTGATATAAGGCAAAATACCGGAACGGGGTGATATAATAACGGTCTAAAAAGTTGTAATCACTATAAACCGTTCCTGTCATATACTTTTCCAAATCCATCTCTCTGCTTGCTGTCATTTCAATGACTTCTTCTCCCAATTTCTGGTACATATCATCAAGACTTTGGATTTTGTCATCAGTAATATTTCCATTGTAATCTTTATACATGTCCCAGTATGCTTCCCGCCATACTGTGCCTGCCGATATAAGATAAGACTTTTTGTGATATATATCTACAATTTTTATTAAATCAATTATTATGAAAATAACCATCAATATAACTATTGTTTTTTTTAGAAATGCTTTTTTCCATTCATATTTAATTAATTGTATCATGCTTTCCTCCATCCAGGCAATTATTATAATACAAAAATACATCCTCCAAGTTAGGAGCTGCCATTATTGCTTCTTCCTTAGGCGGTTTCTCTGACAAAACACGTAAATGCAGATTCCCTCCTTCCCTTTGCATATTGCTTATATTATATTTTTCATAAGCTCCAAAATCCCCTGCATTCTTAAGTGTAATATTCCACACTTTCCCTGTCATCTCTTTTTCTAAATTTTCTGTGGTGTCTTTTTTGAGCAGCCTGCCTTCTTTCATAATCAGCACCTCATTGGATATAAACTCAACATCAGAAACAATATGTGTCGCAAGCAGTATTGTTCTTTTCTCTGAGAACCGTGCAATCAAATTGCGGAACCGGATTCTTTCTTGTGGATCCAGACCAGCAGTAGGTTCATCTAATACAAGCACTTCAGGACGGCCAAGCATTGCCTGCACAATCCCTACTCTTTGTCTCATACCACCAGAAAGTGCACCTATCCTTTTATTCATATCATTTTTTAAGTTGACAATCTCCAATAATTCTTCTGCATATTCTGTTCCTTCTTTTTTTGGTATTCCTTTTAATTCACACATATACTGTAGAAATTCCAATACACGGAAATCCTTATAAAATACAGGATATTGTGGCATATATCCAATTTTCCCAAGAAATTCCTTCCCCATCTTAGATATATCCTCACCATCCAGACGGATAGTTCCATTATCCTTTTTCAGTATTCCAACAAAAATACTAATTAAAGTTGTTTTCCCAGCACCATTTGCTCCAAGCAGGCCATATATACCTTGCTCCAGCGTTGCACTGAAATGCTCCAGTGCATACCTTCTGCCATACTTTTTTGATATATTCTCAAACTCAATCTGCATAGTTCCTCCTAAAATTCAAAACAAATAATCTTAGTGTCTATATCCATCTGGTTATTGCCCAAAACAACGATACATACCCTGCTGTCTTCGCATAATGTTATCTGTGGTATACGGTAAAAATAGGCAGCATTTAAACCATCCACCACATATTCTTTTAAGTGCACTCCTTTTTTGTCATATATATTTAATACCAGCTTTCCGTCTAAAAGTGCAGTTGCGAGATAAGTTCCATTAAAAGACGTATATACCCCGTCTTTTCCTTCTTTAACATTACGGAAACTTATGCTGCTTTCTTCTCCGCCTGCAAAGTTATATTTTAATAAAGTACCATCAGCTTTATTGAAAACAGCTGGCAAATACATAAATCCATTGCCCATCAGCATTTCATCTACAGAATAAGAGCCATCTCCTAAAATTACCAGATTTTTCCCTGTGACATCAAACATACCATAAGATGGTATGGAATCACCTCCATCCAAAGGAATACTATTTCCTACAAATGCAATCTGCTTATCACCACTTACAAAAGCCATATATTCAATATCGCTTATCCACAGGTCTTTATATGCTGCATTCTTATTTATTGAAAGTAATTTTTTACACTTCTTATTACCAGTTTGATAAAGATAAACATTACTTAATGTTGCAAAAATAATTTTATTCCCATCGGAAGAGACATCTATTGAATTTAAGCTTACAATTACATCATTGCTTAACAAGTCTGACAGGACAATTTCCTTTTTCTGTTCTAAATGGCTGTTATATAACTTACAGATACATTTCATTTCACTTGTACTGTCCACAAATCCCCCACTGCCATCCTGCCCAGGATTTCCTATAACCACATAGCCTGATTCATAAGCAAACATCTGTACATCCTGATATTCGTCCAAACTATCTTCTGCCACAACAATACCTTCAGAAGCATCATACAGATAAAGCTTATCCGCACGGATTAAAAGCTTTCTATCCGCTCCACAACAGATTTCACGGACTTTTCCAGCAAATAAACTTTGCTTTGGTTCAATAAATCTTATATCATCCATATATATATGGCTGTCATTATCTTTCACAGGATTCTGCCCTTCACCAGACTCCTTGACACTTTCTTGTGTATTACTTATATTTCCAGAATTTTGTTCCTGCATATCTTTATTTGCACAACCTGCCATTACCTGGATCATTAAAATAACTAATACAATACCCACCAGTTTTTTCATTTTTTCTAATCCTCCTTAAATAAACAAATAGAATCCGTTTTTATCACCATTGCATTGACATCTGGGTAATCCGCTGCATTACGTGGAACAGAAATAATATAAAAAGTTGATAGTTCTGGTAAACTGCCAGTATCCAGCTCAATCTCCCATGTACTGACATCTCCTTTTGAAAGTTTTGTCTGCATCATAAGTAAATCCCCAATCTTTACTGGAACATGGCCAATAAACAAAGTAGAAACATATTCTACTCCTGGAGAACCACATAAGCTATAAGAAATATGAAGATTATCCCCCTTTTCCAGCTTGATATTGTCATAAGTAATTTTTCCATTATAAAGAATCTCATAATAAGTCTGGCCATTTAAGGATTCTGTTGTCAGGCTGGACCATCCCATTGCGGCTAAATTTGTTTCCAAATATTCTTTGGTCACTTTTTTCGTTTTACATTTAATATTTTTAATAACATTATCTTGCTGGATATCTTGCCTGGACGGGGCATCCTGCTCCATTTGAATAATATAACAATTACTAACAATACGGTGATACCAGCCATAACTTGTTGTATCAGCCATATCAGGTACAAAACTTGGATTAAAAATACTGACTACTTCTAAATTAATATTTTCTCCCTTTTTACCATTAACCGGAAAAAAGTGGAATGTAAATTCTCTTTCTGCCTTTCCATCTGTTTCAAATAAATGACAATATTCCAAATCCTGTGAAGAATCCACCCTGTATGCCTGTGCTTCTCCATTCACAAACATAAGGAATCCAATACTTTCTCCCTTTCCATCTACCTGGAATGAATAATCAATACTCATCTCTTCTCCATCATACAAATATAAAAGTTTCCCACCATTATCATCTGTCTGTGGTTTTACTGCACTATGCTGTATAAATCCAAGACTTTGCCCTTCCCCATCTCCAAATATATCATTCTCTTCTATAGGTAACTTATCTCCCACAGAAGTTCCAGACTCTGTCAAAGTACTCCCTATATCTTCTGGCAGTTTATAGTTTATTCCGCAAGAAGAAAACATTATGCAAAATGCTATTAACATAAATATTACTGTTCTTTTCTTCATAAAGGCTCCTTTCTGTTATTCAGCTTGTCCAATATTCCAGAAACAATCAAAGCTGCCATACCTTTTCCTTCCCATTATGTTTTCTTGTCTTTTATTCTTCATATATATTTCACTTTTTAAAAAATACTGCCATATATATGGGTTTCCCCATACATATGACAGTATTTCCTTGCGTACGCCAGCTTACTTATCTGGCAAACTGCTTAATTCCTGCCGGCTGCTTAGGCTGGTGCAGACAATACATACATCTGCTGCCAGCTGCTGCTTTTACAGAATTACGTGCTACTTTTTCCAAAATTGTAGCTGTAATATTTTTCTTTTTGTTACCTGGCATATAATACACCTCCAATTTCATTTTTCAATGAAAGTATACCTTATTTTGCATTTTATTCTCTTTAAATGTTGAAATTCCGGTATAGCATGTAATTTTTCCCCTGAAATTATTCCTTAACCAGTTATTTCTTATATTTTACCAATATACGAGTATTTCAATACTCGCTATAGTTGTTAGAATATTTTGTCAGATTGTGTAAAATATTAACAGAAAGGAAGTTATACATATGGCAAAAAACCGTATCCGTGAATTACGAAAGAATATGAATATGTCTCAAGAAGCTCTTGCCGAAGTAATTTGTACTACTCAACAAGTGGTAAGCAGAATGGAAACCCACGCATATGATATTCCTTCTGAATCGCTTATAAAAATAGCAGAACACTTTAATGTCACCACCGATTACATACTTGGAATTTCTGATACAAAGCGTGATTATAATGGACAATACCGTATGAACCAGGAAATAGATAAGTGTTATGATATTGTCCTCCGTTATCAGAATTTATCCGAAATCAACAAAAAAACTCTCCGTTGCATACTTGAGCGTTTAGAGCAGGCTCAAAAGGAGAGCGGGGAAACATCTGCAAAGGAAGTGGATAAAAATGCTGAGAATAGCAATATGTGATGATGATTCAAAGTTTACCAGAAAACTTGAAACCCTGGTGCTACAGGAGAGCCAGAAGTTAGGAATCCGTGCAGATACAGACGTATTTTCTGACGGAAAAACTCTTTTGAAAAGTTTTCAAAATGGTGATCACTATGAGCTTATATTTATTGACATTGAAATGGAACAGGTTGACGGAATAACAGCTGCACGCCGTATTCGTGAAATAGACCGTACTGTACTGCTGGTTTATGTATCAGGTTATGACAAATACTTAAAGGAATTGTTTGAAGTAGAGCCATTCCGTTTTCTCTCAAAACCTTTAAACCATGCCCAGTTTGACCGTTACTTTAAGGAAGCCTGTAAACGTATCAATGAAACAGAGGTATTTTATCAATTTACATTCAACAAAGAAATACGAAAAATATCAGTAAAAGACATTGTTTATTTTGAGAGCAATAACAGAATTGTATATATCCATCTTAAAGATGGAACTAACGAATACTTTTACGGAAAACTCAACAATGTGGAAAAAGAACTGGCTGCAAGCAGGCAGTATTTTCTGCGCATCCACCAGTCTTTCCTTGTAAATTACGACTATATAATAAAGATGAACTTTTTTAATATTACTATCAATTATGCCAGAAAAAAAATGGAATTAAAAATCAGCGAAGACCGCCAAAAAGAAGTGCGCCGGCAACTATGTAAAATTGCAGGCGGAAAGGCAGTTATAGAAGAATGACAGAATACTTAACAATAGCACCGAAACTGCTTTTGCCGTTGTTTCATCTTCTCATTATACATAAATATATGAAAATATTTGGGAAACCAGCACAGCAGAATATCATAAGTTATATAGAATGGGGCATATATTATATTTTTCTCTCTATAAACAATGTTGGTATTCATCTTCCTCCCCATCTGCTATTGTTTGGAAATGTCCTGCTGATATTTATAATTAGTTCATCTACCCGTAAAAATAGTGTAATGCATCAATGCATATTTTCAGTGTTAATATGTACTGTATGGATGCTGGTTGAAGTTATTGTTATAATGATATTAAGTACTGTTGGTTTTGATAAAGGAACACTTAAAGATGCAGGAAGCTTCGTATCTAAAATGTGTATGCTTCTTTTATCAGTTGTTATAAACCACTGTATCAGGGACAATTATTATTCAGAAATCCCTTTGTTTTACTTTTTGGTTATTTTTCTTATCCCAGCCAGCAGTATTTATATTATGCACCATATATTCATTATTGCTGCTGCCCATAGTGAATATGCAATTTTTTCAGCTACAGCCAGTTTTTTACTGCTTATTATAAACTATGTTATATTTGAAATATACGACAAGATAAGCCGGAATGCCGGACTCCGGGAACAAAACCGTCTATATGCACAACAGCTTGAGCTTTGCAGCCAGCAGGCAGAAGAACGGGAAAGTCTTTACCTTGAAATCCGCAGAATCCGGCATGACTTGAAAGAACATCTTACAGGACTTCTCGGAATGGTCCAGGCCGGACAGGTAAGTGAAGCAGAGCAATACATAATGCGCATGTTAAACATTGGTGTTGGAGAACGGCCAGCAGAAGTTTCCAGTAGTGGTAATATTGTTATTGATTCCTTAATAAATCATGCATATGCTTCTGCACAGAAAGATAATATACAGTTTAATGCCAATGTCCTGGTTCCCTCATCCCTTCCATTTGAAAGCGGACATTTAGCCATTATTTTAGGAAATCTAATAGAAAATGCACTGGAAGCCTGTAGAGATATATCTGATGAAAAAAGATGTATATATCTTGATGTTTCTTATGTAAAAGATGTCTTTCAGCTAAACATAAGAAATAATTACCAGAAAAAACGCAAAAAGGATAATGCTGGCAACTATCTTACTACCAAAAATAATACTATTTATCATGGTCTTGGACTTTCATCAATACACCATGCTGTTGCCAATTACCAGGGGCAGGTAGAAATTATAGACAGTAACAATAAATTTCAAGTTATCGTGATTATGTATGGTTCTTATGCAGAAAACACCGGATAATAAACTTTTCATTTTAATATCTAAAAAGGAGCTGTTATGGAATATTTAGCCAATAAATTAACAGATTACATAATTGAAAAAGGAATTATAACCGAAGATATGACAGGGATTTACAAATATGGTTTCCAGTGTTTTCTGGAATTTTCTGTAAGTACACTATGTAGTATTATTATAGCACTGTTTTTTGGTATGTTGCCGGAATGCCTTTTCTTTTTCTTGCTTTTTATTCCCATGCGCTCATTTGGCGGCGGCCTGCATATGAAAACATATTTAGCTTGTTTTACAGGCTCTTGCTTTATACTCACTTCTACTTTGCTGGCAGTAAAATATTTAACAATACCTCTGTTTCCTTCTTTTGTATTATATCTATTTACTGCCATACTTATTCTGGCCATTGGGCCAGTTGACCATCCAAACAGGGAAGTAGACGGCAAGGACAACCATATCTTTATTAAAAGAACTTATTTTACTATGCTTGCCAGTTTTTTGTTATCTCTACTTTTCATTTACACTGCAAACAGAAGATATATGTTTCTTCAGGCAGCTGTATTTACTTTTATATTTGCTACTTCCCTTATTGGACGCCTGATATATAAGAAATCTTAGGTTTCTTTCTGAAGGATGGCCTCAATTTTCTCCTGCCAGCTTAACATAACTTGCCTGTACTGCTCTTTCAGGCAATCTGGTACTTCATAGTCGAGCTTGCAAATATCATCATAATCTTTGCGTGGCAACAAGTCCTTGTTTTCATAAAACCATTGCCAGCGCCAGTTGCACAGCAAGCTCTCCGCCATTTTCTCTGGTGAAGTAAATATTTCGTCAACAACCATAGACACATTCTGCTTTTCCTCTTTGCCCAATAAACCAACCAGGGACACATATCCCACCTGATAAATATATGAAATATGATAGTCTTTTGATTTTTCTAGAACATCTGAAAAAACAGCTATTAATTCTTTATATTTATCCATTCTACACTCTCCTTTATTTTATATAAATTTCCTCTGGCTTGTATTTCGGCATGTATTGTCAAAATCTTTAATTTTGTCTTTACATTAATATTAAATAAATACAATATAACTTTTATACTTTCCTGCTAGTGTTGCAAAAAGGAACCTATTTTTAAGAAAATGTCCAATAAAAAAATCCTCTTATATCAAACTTTAGACTGACATTAAGAGGATTTCTCTCTAATATTTAGATATATTCTGTGGTATGCCCACTCTTAAGACGGGCTGCTTCTATGTCTGCCCATACCACCAGGTGCTTTCCCGCCACCCTTTCCTGTCATACTTCCTTCTCCATAAATAAGGTCTGTCATTGTAATCTCACTTACTGCTTTCCCTGTATTTAATGTATAAGTTTCACCTTTTGCTAATTCTGGACAACTGATATTTACACATGAATAATCTTTTCCAGCTTTCCATGATACAAGTACATTTCCATCTGGACCAGTTAAAGAAATTTCATCACCAGAAGCCCCTGCCTCTGTCATAATAAGCATTGCTCCCTGTGTAGAAGATGTGCTGAAGTTTTGTGTCATTCCTGATACACTTGATGCTGCAAAAATACCACCTGAAATAATTGCTTCACCATTATAATCAAGCGCACCATTACCACTGTTAGAAGGACCTGAAACATAAGTCTGCCCTCCGCTTATAGCCAAGTTACCATTGGAATCGACACCATCACCAGAAGCAGTAATATAAATAGTCCCGCCAGAAATTGAAATATATACATCATCAGAAGCAGAAAATGAATCACCACGTCCGCCGTAGCCACTGCCGTCTGCCCCTCCGCTCGCATTTAATCCATCATCACTTGACACAAGTGATATATCACCACCTGAAATATTAATTGTCTTCCCTTCAATTCCCTCATAACATTTGGATATATTAATAGTTCCATCTGAAATTGAAACATCTGAACCAGCATGTACACCATCATCACCTGATGCCAGTTTATAATTTCCTTTTGTAATAATAATATTACTATTAGAATGTACAGAATCATCCTCGGAGTCAATATAAAATTCCCCACCATCTAAATATAAATCCCCATCTGCCTTAATACCTTTTATACTGGCTGTATCTGTACTATCACTGTTATTACTGTTTTCTTCTGCTTCTGGTGGTGCCTCCGGTGGTGTATCTGTCCCGTTTCCCCACTGTCCTGGCCTGTGTGCATCCCCCATTTCTGGCTTATGGTTATATGGCTCCTTCATATGCATATCACCCATATCCTGTTCTGCCTTAACCCCAGCGGCTTCACAGCCTCCGCCTGTCTTAATTTTAAAACTGCCATTTTCAATCTGTCCAAACGCTGCCCCGCTTATTCCGTCACCTTCTGCTGTAATATCAAAAGTCCCGTCTAAAATATATACAAATCCTAAGCTTTCATCATCTGCATTTTCTGAATGGATTCCGTCCTTTCCTGAAACAATTTTATAACTTCCATCTGCAACAGACACATCATCTTTACCCGAAACCCCATGTTTTTCAGCTGTAATATTATATTCACCACTTGCCAGTACAAGACTGTCCTTAGAAACAATACCATGCCCTGCCTCTGCATTTATTACAAGGCTTCCCTCTCCATTAAGTGTTAAATCCTCTTTAGAATAAATAACAGAATCAATATTATTTTCATCAATAGCCTTATAAGTACCGCCATTAGAAAGAGTATTTACAGATTTTGCTGCAGTAGTAATAAAAACTTTATCTGCTTTCAATACATATAAGGCAGCAGAAGTAGAATTAGAAATATTTACACCATTTAAAACAATCTGTACTTTATCAGATTTATCTGCATCCACAACTATCATTCCATCTTCCAGTGTACCAGAAATAATATAAGTCCCCTCATCTGTAATAGTAATTTTACTGCCACTCACCTTTACAGCATTTGAACTACATGATGCATTCTTTCCATTAAGTTTTATAACGGCAGCAGAATTTTCATTATATCCCGTTTCTAAATCCCTGTCTGAAAACACATCAGAAGCAGATATTCTTTTTGCTGTACTATCTGTATTACCAGATGTATCTTTATTATCTATATCTTCACTATCTTTTCCGGCATTTACATTTCCTGCATTGCTACAGCCTGGACAAAGCAAAGCAAATATAAGTATAGCCTGCAAAATACTATTTTTTAATTTCATAGACATTTTCCCCTTTCAATTTCCGGATACTCTCTAAAGCTCTCCATTTTCTGTTGTCTGTCTTGAAATACTTATTTCCAAATTTCCATTACGGCAGCGGATGTTATCAATAAGTTCTTTTTCCTGGTCTGGATTTTTTAATACCATATTGTACGTAAGCTTAAAAAGGCTTCCCATATTTGTAGTTTTAACATGAGTTAATTCATATTCTGATGTATACTCCTCTAACAGCCCGTCAAATACATTATTATAATCTAAATCTTCTGGTATAGTAATATTAAGCGTTTTATATAATGACATTTTTTTCTTCATGCCAAAATCAAAATGGTTATAAAGCATACCTGCTGCCCCTAATAAAACTGCAACCAGCAGGGTATATCCTATATATCCCATGCCTGCAACAAGCCCTGTTCCCATAGCAAGGAAAATTGCCCCGATTTCTTTTGCAGTACCAGGGACTGAACGGAAACGTACAAGACTAAAAGTTCCCGCAACAGCAACTCCTGCCCCTACATTACCATTCACCATCATTATAACAACACAGACAATAGCAGGCAGAACCGCAAGTGTTGCCACAAAACTTTTAGTATAACGGGTTTTGTACATATACATAACTGCTAAAATAATACCTGCTATTAAAGCAGTGCCAACACAAATTAAAAAACCAGACACAGAGATAACTGCCGTCATATCTGTATCAAAAATCCCACGAAATAAATTATCAAGCATATTTTAATCCTCCACTTTTAAAGATATCCTGGTAAGCCAGCCCATATTTTGAAAAAGATGTCTTAAATATCTGCATTTCAGTAAGTTTCCTGCCAAGCCAGAGAGGAATAGCACTTGAAGCCTTGATTTCCATTAAAGTTTCCCCTTCATTAAGAATAGGCGTTCCATAAATTCCAGATGCAAATGAAAAATCATCTTCCCTGTATAATATATTTTCATCAAATGTTATCCTGAAATCACTGCCATCAATAGTTTCATATGCTTCACGTTCATAAGAAATAAAAACTTTAGGATACAGCGGCTTATAATAATTACGGAAATATTCTATTTCATTTGCAATCTGCGAACTGACAGGCAGCGGAATACCTTTCTGGAAACATTCCCAGGCTTGTGAGCCAGCAAGGACAAGCCTGCGCTTATAAACAACTGACTTGTATTTCTTTTTCAGCTCTACAAAAACATTATCATTTTCTTTTGCTGCCTTATAGCTGCGTATACGCAATTTTTCCTTATATACAGGCTTTTCCAGAGAACGTCTTATAAGACGGAATGTATCTGTATCAAAATATACATTTCGGATTGTTGAATGTCCATATTTATCAAGCTTCATATATGGCTTCATAATATCCAGTATAAACTCCTTTTCCTGCATGGATAACAGGTATTTTATCTCATACCGTTTAAATATTTGCTGGTAATTCATGGCTTTCTTCCCCCTGTTTCTATGATAATAATATTATAACAAGGATTTAGTGTATTTTTTATGTCCATATACCAGATTTCAAAATTAATTCACAAATTAAATATAAATTATCTTGTAAAAAAAACAGGAATACCTGGCAAAATACCAGATATTCCTGTATGTATACACAAGCACATTTTAATAAATGATTGTGTTCTTATATTTATTAAGATTTATTTTACAACCTTTTTTAATTCCTCTGTAAGCTTTGGAACAATCTTATTAAGGTCACCAACAACACCATAATCAGCTATATCAAAGATTGGAGCTGTTTCATCTTTATTAATTGCAACGATTATATCAGATTCTTCCATACCTGCTGCATGCTGGATAGCACCTGAAATACCAATAGCAAAATATACATTAGGACGTACTGTCTTACCTGTCTGTCCTACCTGGAGCTCTTTTGGCATCCATCCATTATCAACTACTGCACGTGAGCAGCTTACTGTACCACCGATTGCATCAGCTAAATCCTGGAGTATCTGGAAGTTCTCTTTGCTTCCAACACCACGTCCGCCTGATACAAGTATCTTAGCGTCCATAATGTCTACTGTGTTAGAGATTTCCTTAACAACTTCCATGATTTCTACATACTTGTTATTTGGAGTAAATCCAGGGTTATACTCTATAACCTCAGCCTTAGCACCCTGTACAGGGTCAATCTTCTGCATAACGCCAGGACGTACTGTAGCCATCTGTGGACGGTTATCAGGACATGCGATTGTAGCGATTGTGTTACCACCAAATGCAGGACGTGTCATTAACAGCTGGTTATGCTTCTGTTCCTGTCCAGGAATTGGATTGAGTGGGAAATCACCAATTTCAAGTACAGTACAGTCAGCTGTAAGACCTGTTGCAACCCTTGCAGAAACCCTAGGACCTAAGTCCCTTCCGATTGCAGTAGCACCAACAAGCACTATTTCAGGCTTATATTCATTTATAACTGAAGATACAGCATGAGCATAAGGCTCTGTCCTGTATTCTTTTAACTCAGGGTCATCAACAACGATAACCTTATCAGCGCCATATTCAGCTAACTGGTCTGCAAGACCTTTGATACCAGAACCTAAAAGTATTGCTGTAACATCTGTGTTCAGGTCTTTTGCAAGTTCTTTAGCTTTTCCAAGTAATTCAAAAGCAATACCACTTAATTCATTGTCTACCTGCTGTGCAAAGACATAGACACCCTTATATTCTTCTAAACCCATTTTAGTCACCACTTTTCCTTTTCTATTTAGATTACATGTTTCTCTTTTAATTTACCCATGATATATGAAACTGCACCATCTGCATCAAGGTCAGTCTTAACTTCACCTGCGCCTTTTCTTACTTTATCAGAAGCTTTAGCAATCTTTGTAGGTGAACCTGCCAAACCAAGATTAGAATCGTCAACATCCTTAAGGTCTTTCCTGCCCCATACTGTAATTTCAGCATCATAAGCATCAAAAATTCCGCCAGGAGTCATATAACGTGGCTCATTTAACTCTGAAAGAGCTGTAACCAGACAAGGCATCTTAGCCTTTAATACATGATATCTGTCATCATACTGGCGCTCTACTATTACAGAGTCACCATCGATTTTGATATCTTTAGCATATGAAATAACTGGAAGGTCAAGATGCTCAGAAATCTGAGGACCAACCTGGGCTGTATCACCATCAATAGCCTGACGGCCAGTGATAATTAAATCATAGTCAATATTCCTAAGTGCACCAGCAAGTGTTGTAGATGTAGCCCATGTATCAGCTCCACCTAAAACCCTGTCAGTTACAAGGATACCTTTGTCAGCTCCCATAGCCATAGCTTCACGGAGAACTTCTTCTGCCTTAGGAAGACCCATTGTAACAACAGTAACTTCTGCACCATATTCATCTTTTAATCTAAGGGCTGCTTCAAGACCTGCTTTATCATCAGGGTTCATAATTGCAAGCATAGCGCCCCTGTCCAAAGTACCATCTGGGTTAAACTTTACCCCGCCTTTAGTATCTGGAACCTGCTTTACACATACTACTATTTTCACGGCTTTACCACTCCTTTTTAATTATTTTAATAAGCTGCCTGAGATAACCATACGCTGTACTTCTGAAGTTCCTTCGTAGATTTCTGTAATCTTAGCATCACGCATCATACGCTCTACATCGTATTCTCTGATATAACCATAACCACCATGTAACTGTACTGCCTTTGTTGTAACTTCCATTGCAACTTCTGCAGCATACAGCTTAGCCATAGCAGCTTCTACAGAGTAAGATACTTTAGCGCCCTCTGCGAATTCCTGTTTCTTCATAGCAGCTTTGTATACAAGGTGTCTTGCAGCTTCTACCTTTGTAGCCATGTCAGCAAGCTGGAACTGTGTATTCTGCTGCTGTGCAATAGTACGGCCGAACTGCTTCCTCTCCTTTGTATACTCAATTGTCCTCTCTAATGCACCCTCTGCAATACCGAGAGCCTGTGAAGCGATACCAATACGTCCGCCATCAAGAGTATGCATAGCAATAGGGAAACCTTTTCCCTGTGCTCCTAAAAGAGCATCCTTTGGAATACGGCAATCCTGGAAAATCAACTCATATGTAGAAGAACCACGGATACCCATTTTCTTTTCTTTTGTACCAAATGAGAAGCCAGGTGTTCCTTTCTCTACGATAAATGCAGAGAATGATTTAACTTTCCTGCCTCTCTTCTCAACAACATCTGTGTATGCAATTACAATATATATATCAGCAACTTCACCATTTGTAATGAAGCACTTGGAACCATTAAGTACCCACTCATCGCCATCAAGAACAGCTTTTGTCTGTACGCCCTGGGCATCTGTACCTGCACCTGGCTCTGTAAGGCCAAATGCACCTATCTTCTTACCACTTGCAAGGTCTGGAAGATATTTCTTCTTCTGCTCTTCTGTTCCATATGTAAGTATTGGGTCAGCGCAAAGTGATGTATGTGCTGATACAACAACACCTGTTGTAGCACATACTTTTGAAAGTTCTTCAACACACATTACATATGTTAAGATATCACAACCCTGTCCGCCATACTCCTTTGGTACAGGAATACCCATAAAGCCATATTTTCCCATTTTCTTAACAGTATCCATTGGGAAATGCTCTGTTTCATCAACCTCCTGAGCTAAAGGCTTAACTTCTGTTTCAGCGAAATCTTTGAAAAGCTGTCTCGCCATCTCATGCTTTTTACTTAATGTAAAATCCATGCCTTTCTTTACCACCTTTCATAAATTTGTACTGGCTGTCCAGTACCGTCTTATATAATGCCGCCATATAAGGCAAAACTTAATACCTGCACAGGAAGTCATGGATATGTAGATATGTACTCCCTTATACACTATACAGTGACGCCTGTACAGGTTATATACCCTGTATTTTTCTTAGGGAAATATAATTATTTGCTGTAATCATAGAAACCTTTGCCTGTCTTCTGGCCAAGCTTTCCAGCACGCACCATCTTTCTAAGAAGTGTATGTGCACGGTACTTTGTATCACCTGTTTCATTGTAAAGTACATCCATAATAGCAAGGCAGATATCAAGACCTACAAGGTCGCCTAAAGCAAGAGGTCCCATTGGATGGTTTGCACCAAGCTTCATAGCTGTGTCAATGCCTTCTACAGAAGCAACGCCATCTGCATAAATGCCAACAGCTTCATTAATCATTGGTATAAGAATCCTGTTTACTACAAATCCTGGAGCTTCATTAACTTCTACAGGAGTCTTTCCGATTGCCTTGGAAATTTCAATTACTTTGTTGGTTACTTCATCAGTAGTATTCTCACCACGTATTACTTCAATAAGCTTCATAACAGGAGCAGGATTGAAGAAATGCATTCCTATTACTGGCTTACTTATACCTGCACCTATCTCTGTAACTGAAAGTGATGATGTATTTGTTGCGAAAATGCAGTCATCATTCTTGCAGATTTCTTCTAATTCTTTAAATGTCTGCTTCTTGATATCCATAACTTCAAGTGCAGCTTCAACAATTAAATCACAGTCTGTACAAATCTCTTTTGTACCTGTTGTAATCTTTGCAAGGATAGCATCAGCAGCGGACTGCTCCATTTTACCCTTTGCAACTCTCTTTTCAAATCCCTTAGCGATTTTATTCTTTCCGTTTGCAGCAAACTCTTCATTGATATCACATAAGTAAACTTCATATCCGTCTGTCTGTGCAAATGCCTGTGCAATGCCGGAACCCATTGTACCTGCGCCAATTACTCCAACTTTCATTAATATAACCTCCATATATTTATTTGGGTTAATCTATGTACCCACTTTATTTATAACTGTCTGCGCTTTAATCTGCGCTGGCTTTAAATCTATTTTAATTAGCAGTTCTTAAATGGAACAACCTTTAATTTTTTCTCTTTGTCTTTCTCAAGGAAGTTACCCATTCCCGCTTTCTGGTCTTCTGTTTCAAAACAGTCACCGAAAAGCTTTTCTTCTATCACAAGTGCACTGTCCATATCTGTCTGCAGGCCATCATTAATAGCTTTCTTGCAGTTACGTACTGCGATAGGTGCATTCTTTGCGATTGTAGCAGCAAGTTTCTCTGCCTGTGGTATAAGCTCTTCTGCTGGATAAACTGCATTGACAAGACCAATGCGGTATGCTTCATCTGCCTTAATATTCCTTGCTGTATAGATAAGCTGCTTAGCCATGCCAACACTTACTACCCTTGCAAGTCTCTGTGTACCACCAAATCCTGGTGTAATCCCAAGACCTGCTTCTGGCTGTCCGAACACTGCATTTTCTGAACAGATACGGATATCACAGCTCATAGAAATCTCACATCCGCCACCAAGTGCAAAACCATTAATTGCTGCAATTACAGGGATTGGGAATGTTTCAAGCTTGCGGAATACATCATTGCCTTTCTTGCCAAAAGCTTCTCCCTCAGCCTTTGTAAGTGTGCTCATCTCCCCGATATCTGCACCTGCAACAAATGACTTGTCTCCAGCACCTGTAAGAATAAGGCATCTTACTGTATTTAAATCAACTGCATCAAGTGTAGCATCCAGTTCTTCAAGAACCTGGCTGTTCAATGCATTTAAAGCCTTTGGACGGTTAATTGTAATTGTTGCAACCATGTCCTTAACTTCATATAAAATGAATTCCATTATTTATACTCCTTTATATATTTATTTCCGCATAAGCAGGCTGGACATGCCAGCCCTGCACTACATGGTACAGCAAAATACCATCTTGCTGCACCAGTGTGCATATAATGTACAT
Organism: Lachnospiraceae bacterium; assembly: GCA_009774235.1. Classification (GTDB taxonomy): domain Bacteria; phylum Bacillota; class Clostridia; order Lachnospirales; family Lachnospiraceae; genus Butyribacter. Next base: position 3,510 of record VSNJ01000053.1, on the reverse strand, counting down.
ACTTACACCTGTATACAGCCTGTATTAGTATTTTTCAACAACTGTTGAGCAGCCCATGCCGCCACCGATACAAAGTGTAGCAAGACCTCTGTTTGCCCCTGTCTTCTTCATCTCATGGAGAAGTGTAACAAGGATACGGCATCCAGAAGCGCCTACAGGATGTCCAAGTGCAATAGCACCACCATTTACATTTAATTTGCTAAGGTCAAATCCAAGATCTCTTCCAACTGCAACAGACTGTGCAGCAAAAGCTTCATTTGCTTCAATAAGGTCAAAGTCATCAATCTTAAGACCTGTCTTCTCAAGTACCTTTCTTGTAGAAGCTACAGGTCCTACACCCATTATTGAAGGGTCTACGCCGCCAAGTGCGCCTGCAATAAATGTAGCCATTGGTGTAACACCAAGTTCTTTAGCTTTCTCTTCGCTCATAACAACAACTGCAGCTGCCCCATCATTAATACCTGATGCATTACCTGCTGTAACAACACCACCGTCTTTTCCAGAGCAGCACTTTAAGTTGCTTAAACCTTCAGCAGTAGTTCCAGGACGTGGTCCTTCATCTTTATCAAACATTACAGGTTCTTTTGTCTTCCTGTCTGTACCTGTCTGTACAGGAACTATTTCATCATCAAACTTGCCTGCATTAATAGCAGCTTCACACTTCTGCTGGCTGTTTGCAGCAAATTCATCAAGTTCTTCACGTGTAAGTCCCCACTTCTCTGCAACATTTTCTGCTGTAATCATCATGTGGTACTGGTTGAAAGCATCCCATAATGCATCATTAACCATTGTATCCACTAACTTGCCATTGTTCATACGGTAACCATAGCGGCCCTGCATCATTGCATATGGAGCCATAGACATGTTTTCCATACCACCTGCAACAACGATATCGGCATCTCCTGCCTGTATCATCTGTGCAGCCATGTTTACACAATTAAGTCCTGAACCACAAACAACGTTTACTGTAACTGCTGGGGTTTCAATTGGCAGTCCTGCCTTGATAGATGCCTGGCGTGCAACGTTCTGTCCAAGTCCAGCCTGTATAACACATCCCATGTATACATGGTCTACCTTGTCCTTTGGTACGCCAGCCCTCTTAAGAGCTTCTTCAATAACTATTGAGCCTAAAACAGGAGCCGGAGTTTTGCTTAAGCCTCCACCCATTTTGCCAATTGCAGTACGGCATGCGCCTGCTATAACTACTTTTTTTGCCATAATACTAAATTCCTCCTTATAATTGAATTCCGACAGCATAAGTAATCCATGCTTTTGACACAGATATTGCGTTACTGCCTTTTTAATGTACTGGTCTCTTCCCTTCCAGCATACAGGCTGTAACGGTATAAAATACTTTAGGCAATCTTCATAAATATAATATATCAAACCGGGAAAAATGGCAAGGTTTTTTCACGTATTCTATACAAATTTTGATTATATTTAACAATATTTATGAAAAATACACAAATTGGCAGCATAAAAACTAATAAAAATAAACACTAGAAAGATTGACGCACATAATAAAAACATGGTATTTTATATAGTAAGATAAGTTTGTACCAGAAACGTCCAGGCGTCCCTGGTACAAATATTAAAACTTACCACAATAGTGGCAGACTAAGGAGGTTAATTATGGATTACAAAGAAATGTATTCAAAGAAACTGTCTACAGCAGAAGAAGCCGTAAAGGTTATAAACTCTGGCGACTGGGTAGACTATGGATGGGCAGTAAGCACACCTGTGGCACTTGATGCAGCACTGGCAAAACGTCTTCCAGAACTTAGTGATGTAAATATCAGGGGAGGCATATTATGCCATGTTCCAGAAATTTTCAAAATTGAGAACCCTGTGGACCATTTTACATGGAATTCATGGCATATGGGAGGCATAGAAAGAAAAGCTATTGCACAGGGATTTTCTTTCTATGCTCCTATACGTTATAGTGAGCTGCCAAGATATTACCGTGAAAGCACTACTCCTCCACGTGTAGCAATGTTCCAGGTTGCTCCTATGGATAACCATGGTTTCTTTAACTTTGGTCCTAATGCTTCACATATGCAGGCATGTTGTGAAGTTGCTGACATTATAATTGTAGAAGTAAACCAGAATATGCCAAGATGCCTTGGCGGATTTGGTGAAGCTGTACATATTAATGATGTTACAATGATAGTTGAAGGAAGTAATCCTGCAATAGATGAACTTGGCGGTGGCGGTGCTGCTACAGAAACTGACCAGGCAGTTGCTAAATACATTGTTAATGAAATTCCTGATGGTGCGTGCCTCCAGCTTGGAATTGGCGGTATGCCAAATGCTGTAGGTTCCCTTATTGCACAGTCTGATTTAAAAGACCTTGGCGTACATACAGAAATGTACGTTGACGCATTTGTTGATATTGCTAAAGCAGGGAAAATTACAGGTGCAAGGAAAGGACTTGACAAAGGACGCCAGGTATATGCATTTGGTGCAGGCACTAAGAAATTATATGATTATGTAAATGATAATCCAGAGTGCATGAGTGCACCTGTAAGCTACACCAATGATATACGCTCAATCTCATCACATAATAATTTTATGTCAATAAACAATGCTGTTGATATAGACCTTTATGGACAGATAAATGCTGAATCAGCTGGCACAAAACAGATAAGTGGTGCTGGTGGCCAGCTTGACTTTGTTCTTGGTGCATATCTTTCAAATGGAGGCAAAAGCTTTATATGCATGTCTTCAACTTTTACAACAAAAGATGGCACAGTACAGTCACGCATCAAGCCTACATTAGACAATGGTTCTATAGTTACAGATACACGTGCTAATGTACATTATTTTGTAACAGAATATGGTATAGTGAACTTAAAAGGGCTTTCTTCATGGCAGAAAGCAGAAGCAGTAATATCAGTGGCACATCCTGATTTCAGGGACAGCCTTATACAAGAAGCAGAAAAACTTAAAATCTGGAAAAGAAGCAATAAAAGATAAGCAGGTTTTTAGTGTGTTTGAAAATTAAATATTTTACAAGTTATACGGCTCTGGCAATTCCAAAATTTTACCCCAGGCAGCCCGCTTCCGCTTGGATGGGATGCACAGTGGTGCATAAAGCAATACGGGGCTTAAGCACCAGCGCCCCCATAACAGCTGTCTTATGGTAAAATATTTGGAACTTGCCAGAGTAATATAATTTCTGTATAAATTTAATTTTCAAACATCAATAAACCCTTTATTTATCAGGCTTTGCTTAACTAAATGATATGATGCCGGGGTCAAAAGGTTATTTTTATTCAAAAGACACCTATATTATGTAGTAAAATTACAATCAAGCCACTATATATCGTATTCAATTTGGTATAAAATGGCTTTTGGCACCAGCATTATGTCATAGTACAAAAAGTGTTGCAAATTTTAAACAGACAGCAGATTTCTAATTTACATATATACAAACAGAAATTAAATAAGTTAAATTTAATATATATACAGCACTTTACAACTTTTTGAAGTATAAACTATATATTGTAT
>VSNJ01000052.1 GCA_009774235.1 Lachnospiraceae bacterium | reverse complement strand
TTATAATACTATGTTTTGTCTTATTTATTGAAAAAAAGTATGGTATAGCTCAATTACCATGGCATATTGATACAGCTTTAATAGCTAGTATATTTATGCTTGCAGGAAATTTTATATATAAATTTTCTCCTAGAATTAGCTGGTTAAATCAAAATATCAGGGTAGTGATATATATATGTGGATTTGTAATAAGTAGCATAGCTTTCTTTTTTAATGGAAGAATTATTATGGTAATTAATCAATATCATAATATGATTTTGTTTTTTATTAGTGCAACTATTATGTCAGTAGTGATAATAAAAATTATTAATATGTATGAAAAAAACAGCCACAATAGCAGAATAATAAATTTGTTTTCATGGTGGGGAAGTAATACATTAATTTTTCTGGGTTTTAACTATGTATTTAATTTGGTTGTTTCCCAGGCACTTAGACTTGTTAATTTGAATGGAACAATAATTAATACAATAATTGATATTATTGTTGTAATGGCTGGCTGTTCTGTAATTGCGTTTGAATGGAATAGAATTAAACATAGTATAAAACAAAGAAATATGTAAACAGAAGAGGATTCTTAAGTGTATTATTTAAAGGAAAATAAAAAGTTTATTGGTAATAGTAATGTTAATGAAGCAAAATCTTATAAGCAGGCATATAACCTGGCTTTTGGTGTTTTATCATGCATAGGTATATTATGTGTGGTAATAGGGCATATGGGTTGTGATTTGCTTTCGCTTAATGGATGGCTTCCATATGCAGCGTTTCATATGCCATTGTTTTTCTTTATTTCTGGTTATTTTTACCGCTATGATAGAAAATGTACACTAATAAATTTTGTTGTACAATTAATTAAGAAATTGCTTGTTCCGTTCTACATGCTTTATATATTATATTATTTTTTGTACCTTCTCTTAAACAGATTTTGGGGCTGCACTATAGGAATAGAAACAAGTTTTTTTAATACAAGGGTTTATTTTATTTATTGGAAGGCTTTTAGATATTAATTTTATATTTGATACAGTAGCGTATAAGTCACATGAATATTTCGTATTTAATAGTCATCCCATGGTTTGTTTATTATTAGTAGTATTAGCGGTTGTTTCTATTGTTGCAGCTGATTGTGTATTTGATAGAATTAAGCGGAGGATTAAGAAATATGAATAAAAAAAATATTAAATATCTGGTAATGGATGTTGATGGTACATTAACTGATGGCAAAATATATATGGGAAACAGTGGTGAGGTAATGAAAGCTTTCTCTGTTAAAGATGGTTGTGGTATCCATGATATTTTAATTCCGTCTGGAATTACTCCTGTTATTATAACGGGAAGAAAATCTGATATTGTATTGAACCGTTGCAATGAAATAGGAATTAATGAGGTTTATCAAGGGATAAGTAATAAAATAGATAAACTTTTTACTATAACATCTGATTTTTCATCAGTTGCTTATATTGGTGATGATATTAACGATTTTTCATGTATGATATTAGTAAAGGAAGCTGGAGGAATTGTAGGTTGTCCTAAAGATGCTGTTAGTAAAGTAACCAGAATTGCTGACTTTGTATCTGGATACAAAGGTGGTGACGGTGCAGTTAGAAATTTCATTGAGTGGCTTGTTGAATCATAATAAAGATAATTACAAAAATATACAGGAGGAAAGAGAACATGAAAGTTTTAGCTGTAGGAGCACATCTTGATGATATTGAGATTGCGTGTGGAGGAACATTGGCAAAGGCTGTTGAGGCGGGACATGATGTAAAGGTGCTTATAATGAGTAAGTCTGGTTATACAGATAAGGAAGGAAAAATACAACGTTCAGATGAAATTGCTGTTGAAGAAGGAATGAATGCACTTCATGTATTAGGGATACAGGATATTGAAATTCTTGATTTTCCGACAAAAGATATTTCTTTTCAGTCAGATGTTGTAAATGCTATTGATGTAATTATGAGTTTTTATAATCCAGATATAATATTTACGCATCATCCATTTGACACACATCAGGCACATGTTGGCGTTAGCAATGCAACTATCGCCGCTGCAAGAAGAAAAAATACGGTTTTCTTTTATGAGCCTATAACTCCTTCTGGAAGGTCTTATGTTGCTTTTAAGTCTCAGCTTTATGTAGATATTGAAAATACCTTGGAAAAGAAAATTGCTTCTCTTAGGGAACATAAGAGTGAGTATAACAAGTTTGGTGAAGAAGACTGGATTGAGGGGGTAAGATGCCGTTGTGGTTTTAGAGGATATGAAATTGGTAAGAAATTTGCAGAAGCGTTTGAAGTTCTTAGAATAGAGATGAGTTTTGGGAAAAATGTTATTTTATAAAAAATAAATGGAGGGAAAATAATGTATAAGAATCATTCTGTGGTTGTTTTTGCAACAGAGCATTATAATACTTTGGGACTTATCAGAAGTCTTGGAGAAGCAGGTATGGCGCCAGACTATATTGCTATTAAGGGAAAAGCTAAAATTGCGTCTATAAGCAAATACATAAATAAGAATACATTTGTTAGTTCTATTGAAGAAGGATATAAAGTTTTATTAAAAGAATATGGAAATATGGATGAAAAGCCAATTGTACTTTGTATGGAAGACAAAGTACTGGGTTTAATGGATGAACATTATGATGAAATTTGTGATAAATTTATTATGTTTTCTTCAGGTGCTAAAGGAAGAACTTTAGAATATATGGATAAATTTAGAATTCTTGAACTTGCTAAAAAACATGGGCTTAAAACTCTTGATACAATTGTGGTTAATAAAGGTGAAATTCCGTCTAGTTTAGTTTATCCGGTTATTACAAAATCTATTTCTCCAATAGTAGGAGGATGGAAGTCTGATGTGCACATTTGTGAGGACAAGGGAGAATTAGAAAAGGCTTATGATAATATACTGAGTCCACAGGTGGTTATACAGCGTTATATTAATAAAAAGAATGAATATTGTCTTGATGGAATAAGTTTTGATAGTGGGAAAAGTATTCTTATTCCTATTGAGTCTACTTATAATTATTTAATTAAAGGATATTACAGCCCATATATGACAGTTAAGCCATTTGTAAATGCTGGAATTAAAAAAGCATTGGACGGAATGTTTGCGGAGATTGGATTTGAGGGGATTTATTCAATTGAATTTCTTATTGATAAAGATGATAATTATTATTTTTCTGAAATTAATTTCAGACATTCAACGTGGGGATATGCCTCTACTATTGTTGGCATGAATATCCCAGAGCTTTGGATAAAAGGGATGTTGGAGAAGAAAATTCCAACAGATTCTAAAAAGGATTTTGAACCATTTACTGCCATGGTTGAACCTATTGATTATCAAAAGAGAGTCATTGAGAGAAATATGGATTTGAAAGAATGGATTGGTGAATTATTAGATTGTAAATGCCTTTTCTATTTTAATAAAGCGGATATGGAACCATTTTTTGAAATGGTTAGAAATAATGAGAAATTAAGATGATAATTGAAATCATATATACATTAGACTAAAAGTGTAATTAAAATATGGAAAACCTGGAATATATAAACCATGTTATATCAAAATCTGGTATAGAAACAAAAAAATTTGTGATGTAACAGTATTTTGGTGTAAAAAAATATGAATAAACAAAGAAAAGGCAAAGGTTGGAACAATGAAGTTAAAAATAAAGAATAATATTGTATTTATTATTTCGGTTATAGCTGCTTTTGTATTAATTATTTATGGAAGTATATTTAGTGGACAATTATCTAGTATATCTGGTATTATTATGTCATGGGTAAGCCATAATTTTGGCTGGTTATATATTGCCAGTGTATTTTTCTTTATTATTTTTCTGTTATTTATTGTAATGAGTAAATGGGGAAAAATAAAATTAGGAAAAGATGATGAAAAACCTGAATATAGCAATTTCAGCTGGTTTGCAATGTTATTTTGTGGTGCAACAGGAATTGGACTTGTATTCTGGAGTATCGCTGAACCCTTATCACATTATGTATCACCTCCTCCTGGAATTGAAGCAGTAACCATTGAAGCAGCTGGATTTTCAATTAGGACATGTTTTCTTCATTGGGGTATAACACAGTTCGCATGTTTTGCTATTGTAGGTCTTGGCATGGCATATTTTCAGTTCAGAAAAGATAAAAATGCACTGATAAGTAATTTGTTGTCTCCACTTGTTGGAGATAATGCTACTAAAGGAGTGTTTGGGAAAGCGGTAGATATTTTTTCTGTTGTTGTAACATTTTCTGGTGTAGCAACATCTTTAGGATTAGGAGTTTCACAAATATGTGGTGGTTTGGATTATCTAGCAGATATACCAAATAACAATAGAACATGGCTTATTGTTATAGTAGTTATTACATGTGTATTTCTAGCTAGTGCAATCAGTGGAGTTAACAAAGGTATAAAGATTCTTTCTTCAGTAAATACCTGCATTGCAATTATTTTACTTATTTTGGCTTTTATAGTTGGACCTAAGATTTCGGTTTTAAATACTCTTATAAGTAGTACAGGACAGCATATACAGAATTTTTTCTCTGATGTAACTATGATTAGTTCTTTTGGTGATAATACATGGATTATGAACTGGAGAGTATTTTATTATGCCTGGTTCATAGCCTGGTGTCCTTTTGTGGGGATGTTTATTGCAAGAATATCAAGAGGCAGGACAATAAGGGAATTCATTATTGGAGCAGTAATAGCACCAACATTGTTTACTATACTCTGGCTTTCTGTTTTCGGTACAATTGCATTAGATGTTTCTGGAAATTGGAATATAACTGAATTGATAAATATGATTGCTTCTCCAGAAACAGCTGTGTTTATAGTATTTGAAAAGTATCCGTTAAGCAGCGTGCTTTCTGTCCTGGTAATTATATTATTGTCAGTTTTCTTTATAACCTCGGCAGATTCGGCAACTTATTCACTAGGAATGATGACATCAGGTGGAAGTATGTATCCCCCAAAATATAAGAAAATTATATGGGCAATTATTGAAGCAGCAATAGCATATTTATTACTTTCAGCGGGTAGCCTGAAGCCTTTGCAGACAATTTCAATTGCTGCATCATTACCATTTTTGTTTATTATGATTGCGGTGTGTCCAGCATTGGTTAAAGAATTAAAGAATGAAAAAATGTATAAATAATGTATTGATAATTTTGTGGTATAAAAGGTTATGAAACAGAAAAGCAGGAAAGAACTGTTGCATTAAGAGTATCGTATACAAAATAAGGTATAGATTTTCTTTTATACAACAGTTCTATTTTATATTATAAGAACATTTAACCTCATCAAGTAAGTCCCTACCCACTGCTTATGTTTCCGCAACATAGAAGCAGTGGGTAGGGACTTACGTGTTTCAGTGGGAGTATAAGCTACCACTGAAAAGCTGCGGTAGCAGCTATGAGGTTGTTTTGTAAGTGGGCAAGTAGCGAAGCGGATTGCGAATATACGCTTGATTTATTAAAATTTTAGTCTTCTAAATATTTTTCATATATAGATATAACTTCCTTCATTGCCTCCTGGCCTGGTGCACCTGTAGTATTTCTTTTGCTTGTACATGTTTCCATGCTTATAGCATTATATATATCTTCTTCAAATACAGGGCTTATTGCTTTGTATTCATCTAAAGACAGTTTTCCGAGTGGTTTGTTATTATCAATACAATAAAGTACAAGCTTTCCAATTATACCATGTGCATCACGGAATGGGACACCGTGGTTTACAAGGTAGTCTGCAGCATCTGTAGCATTAGTGAATCCACCTTCAGCACTTGCACGCATATTATCTTTATTGAAAACCATAGTGTCAATCATTCCATTAAATAAAAGTATACATCCTTTGGTGGTATCAATAGCATCAAATACAAATTCCTTATCTTCCTGCATATCCTTATTATATGCGAGGGAAAGCCCTTTCATTGTAGTAAGGAGTGACATAAGTGTACCATATACACGCCCTGTTTTTCCTCTTACAAGTTCTGCTATATCAGGGTTTTTCTTCTGTGGCATTATGCTGCTGCCTGTAGAGTATGCGTCGTCTATTTCTATAAACTGGTATTCATTGGAATTCCAGATAGTTATTTCTTCACAGAAACGGCTTAAATGCATCATTATAATTGACATTGCAGAAGAAAATTCTATAAGGTAGTCCCTGTCTGATACAGAATCCATGCTGTTTAATGTAGGACCGTTAAAGCCAAGAAGGCTGGCTGTATACTCTCTGTCAAGCGGGTATGTAGTACCTGCCAGGGCACCAGAACCAAGAGGGCAGTAGTTCATTCTTTTATAAATATCATTAAGGCGTGACCTGTCTCTTTTAAACATTTCAAAATAAGCACCAATATGGTGTGCAAGTGTTACTGGCTGTGCCTTTTGCAAATGTGTAAAGCCAGGCATTATAGTTTCTGTATTTTCTTTCATAATTGAAAGAAGGCTTTTTAAAAGATTTTTAAGAAGAGTATCCATTTCAAGAATTTCTTTACGTGTGTAAAGCTTCATATCAAGTGCCACCTGGTCGTTGCGGCTTCTGCCAGTATGCAGTTTTTTGCCAGCATCACCAATCCGGTTTGTAAGATGTGCTTCCACGAAACTGTGGATATCTTCATGTACATTATCTATTTCAAGTTTTCCTGATGTAATATCTTCAAGTATGCTTTTAAGCCCTGAAATAATGGATTTTTTTTCACTGTCTGTAATAATTCCTTGTTTTGCAAGCATTGTAACATGTGCAATGCTTCCTTCTATATCTTCTTTATAGAATTTCTGGTCAAATGAGATAGAAGCGTTAAAGCTGTTTACAAGTTCATTTGTTTCTTTTGTAAAACGTCCTCCCCAAAGTTTCATTTCAGTCCTCCATTTGTAAAAGTTTTATAATGTTTTTAATATACACTGAAAATACCGGAATGTATTCCATTCCGGTATTCCTGTTTAATACATAATGCATAGTATTGTCTGTATGCCATAAGTGAAAAATTAATCTTCAGCTTCAGGCTTATTATCTGAAAATTCAATAAAATCATCATCAAAGTTATCTGAATAATCATCAGAATCAAAATCTTCGAGATAATCAGGTGTAAAATATTTGTATACAGCGTATGCAATACCTGCAACAGCGGCAACAGCGCCAATAACTGCTAAAGCAATAACAAGAGTGTTCTTATTTTTCTCTTCAAGCTCTTTCTTGTGCAGAAGCTCATTTAGTTTAGCAGTATTTAATATTTCTTCGATTTTTGAGTTTACATGCATAATAATTCCACCTTTCTAATAAATTTAATTCATAATGTAAATTATACCATAATATAAATATAATATCTATATTTTTTTTAATTTTGCAAAAGAAGCCATCATTTTACGGGTACAACCATTGTCAAAGTCTACACAGACTTCATAATCCCCTGATTTTCCGTTGAGTGTTTTAACTGTGCCTTCACCAAATTTGGTGTGTATTATTCTGTCGCCTTCTTTATAGTCAACAGATACAGACCCAGAAGCTGTTGTCTGGTAAGAGGTAAATCCTTTGCTTATTAGTGGGTTTCCTGCAAAAAGCTGTCCATTTTGGCCAGTGTCTTTCTGGCTTTGCTTTTTGGCACTTTTTTCTGCCAGCGGATTCCACAAAGCAGATTTACTGGCAGTATTTGTATTGTATGAAGAGTTTCCTGCATTTATACTGGCAAATTCTGATGCAGTATAAGATTTTTGTTTATTATATCCACTATTTCTAGAAGCAGTTTCCTCTGTAAGTTTATAATATGAGAAATTACTAAAACTTGTGCTTTGTTTTAAAAGATAACGTGGTATTTCATCTAAAAAACGTGAAGGCATATTATATTGCTGTTCACCATTACGGAAACGGCTTACAGCACAGCTTAGTGACAGTTTTTCTTTTGCCCTTGTAATACCTACATAGCACAGCCTGCGTTCTTCCTCCATATCTTCTGGTTCATCACTAACCACTGCGCCATAGCCTGGGAAGATTCCATCTTCCATGCCAACAATATATACATATGGAAACTCAAGCCCTTTTGCACTATGCAGGGTCATAAGCAGTACAATATCGTTATTTTCATCTACATTATCAATATCAGCAACAAGTGCTACTTCTTCAAGAAAGCCACTGAGTGAAGGGGTATCAGTGCATGTTTCCTCATAAGCAGCAATTTTGTTAATAAGTTCTTCTATATTTTCAATCCTGCCAAGTGATTCTTCTGTATCTTCCTCTTCAAGCATCCTTATATATCCAGTTTCTTCTGTTATCTCATGTATAAGGTCTGTAAGGGTACCGCCTGGTTCTTCAAGATGACGTTTAAATGACTCTATAAGGCTTACAAAAGATTGTAGTTTTGCAGCTCCTCTGTTTATGCCATCAATATATTCATAATTTTTTAGTGCTTCATAAAAACTTGTGCCATGATTTGTGGCATACATTGATATGCGGTCAATAGTAGCAAGCCCTATACCTCTTTTTGGCACATTAATTATACGTTTTACAGAAATATCATCAAGCCCGTTTTCAATGGTACGCAGGTAGGCAAGCAGGTCTTTTATTTCTTTACGCTGGTAGAAATTAACTGCACCAATAATTTTATATGGAATATTGCCTGTTACAAGTTTTTCTTCAAATACACGTGATTGTGCATTGGTACGGTAGAGTATGGCAAAATCCTTATAAGACGCCTGTCCTGATGAAACAGCATAACTTATGGCATCAGCTATTTCAGAAGCTTCTTCATATTCATTAGTAAAGCGGTTAAAATATATTAAATCACCTTTTTCCTTTTCAGTCCACAAAGCCTTGTCTTTTCTTACAGAATTATTTTTTATAACAGCATTGGCAGCATCAAGTATATTTTGTGTAGAGCGGTAGTTTTCTTCAAGTTTTATTACCCTTGTGCCAGGATATGACTGTTCAAAATTAAGTATATTATGTATATTAGCACCACGGAATTTATAGATTGACTGGTCATCATCGCCAACTACACATAAGTTGTGTTCAACAGAGCCATCATCACCTGTTGTACTTGCAAGGAGATGGATAAGTTTAAATTGTGCAGTATTAGTATCCTGGTATTCGTCAACCATTATATATTTAAAACGGTTCTGGTAGTATAAAAGTACATCTGGGTTCTCTTTAAGCAGTTGTATTGTCTTGGTTATAAGGTCATCAAAATCAAGTGCATTGGCATCTTTAAGCCTTTTTTCATATTCACGGTATGCACGTGCGTATATTTCTTTATTAAAATCACCCATTGCCTGGAGTTCATATTGTTCTGGCGTTACCAGTTCATCTTTTGCAGAAGAAATAACACTTAAAAATGAACGTTCTTTATATTTTTTAGGGTCAAGGTCCAGAAATTTAATAATGTCACGCATAAGTGTTTTCTGGTCATCACCATCATAAATTGTAAAACTTCTGGTGTAACCAATAGATTCAATGTGTCTGCGCAATATACGTACACATAGTGAGTGGAAAGTGCTTACCCATATATCCTGGGAGTTCTGGCCAGACACTATACTGTCAACACGTTCACGCATTTCACCTGCTGCTTTGTTTGTAAATGTAAGTGCAAGTATATTCCATGGGTGTACTCTGTGTTCACTTATAAGATAAGCAATTCTGTGTGTAAGAACTCTTGTTTTGCCTGAACCAGCACCTGCAAGAATAAGTAATGGTCCCTTAAAGTGCTTTACTGCTTTTTCCTGTTCAGTGTTTAATCCTTCTAAAATCTTCATTTAAATCTCCATTCTGTTTACAAGCTGTCCCTGTATTTCTTAGCATTTTTAAAAAATTCCATAACCGTGCTGCCATCGTCTGTGGTTATTGCTTTTTTAATATCTGTAAGGATATTTATATATCCGTCAAGGAGTGATGATATACATTCTGGGTTTGTAAGGCATATATTCTGCCACATTTCAGGTGATGAGGATGAAATCCTTGTAATATCTTTAAAGCCGCCAGCAGCAAGTTTTTTATACATCCCATCTTTATCATGGGCAGCCACAAGGTTTACAAGTGAGGCTGAGATAACATGAGGACAGTGGCTTATTGCAGCGGTTACAAGGTCATGTTCTTTGTAGTCCATAATTTCACAATATGAACCTGATGCTTTTACGAAATCTGCCATCCATTTAATATGTTCTTCTGGATTGTTTCCAGAAGGGGTAAGTATATAGTATGCTCCTTTAAGGTATGAGGCATCTGAATTGTCATATCCTGTTTTTTCAGAGCCTGTCATAGGATGTCCTCCAATAAAATTATATTTAAGCCCAAGTTCTTCAGCTTTCTTGTGTATATTTCCCTTGACACTGCCAACATCTGTAATAATACATTCTTTAGAAATATATGGTGCAAGCATCTCAAGATATTTTTCGTTGGCAAGGACAGGGGCACATAAAAATATCACATCACATGCAGAGAAATCTGTAAGTGATGTGCTGGTTTCTGATAGTACGCCTTCGTTTTTTGCCATTTCAAGTTTAGGATGTGGCTTTGTGCCATAATAATTGTATGCAATTATATGGGAAGAGGGGTATAAGTGGCGCAGTGAGTGTGCAATGGAACCGCCTATAAGCCCAAATCCTATAAATCCAAAGTGTAGTGTATTTTTTGATTTATCCATAATATACAGCCTTTCATAAGTTAAGTGCTATAGTATGCTAAAACTTTAGATATTATTGTAACCTGCCAGGGGAATGGTGTCAAGCCTGCTGTTTTTTTGATTTAAGTTTCCACATTTGGATAGGGCATTGAAGACCAAGATTTAAGCACCAGCAGCCCTGGACAGCTGTTTTTTGGAGATATTCTTGGAATCTCTGGAGAATATACCTTTTGTATATGGGAAAAATGGAAAAACTTAAATGTTATTTTAACGTAGGTCTGGCAGAAAATTATAAAATAAAGATTGACAGTTGTATACCAAAGTGATATATTAGGTATACAGTATTATACCAAATGTAGTTTTATTAGGATGTCCAGGTATAATGTTATTTGGTACAATATAACATGGTTTAAATGGCAAAGCAGAAATATGTTATAGCATGGATAAAGAAAGGGGATGGAAAGTCTGGATATTTCAAAACAGGAATGGAAGATTATGCATTTATTATGGGAAAATCCACCTCAGACTATTACGCAGATAACAAAGCTTTTAGAAGGACAGAAAGGTTTTAGTAAAAATGTAGTTATCACGTATCTCAAGCGTCTTGAGGAAAAGGGAGCTGTTTATTATGAAAGAGGAGCAAAGGCAAAACAGTATTTTCCTAAAATTACACAGGATGAAGCAGAACAAAAGGAGATACTCTCATTTCTGGATAAAGTATTTCATGGAAACGCAGGGATGCTTGTAAACACAATGGTAAAAGATGAAATAATATCAGAAGAAGAAGTTATGCAGTTATATAAATTATTACATGGAGAAAAAAATGATTAGGATAACAGTGTTATCAAGTATTCTGGTTATGGTGGTATTATTAATCCGTAAATGTTTTTATTATCATATAACAAGAAGACTGCAGTATGCATTGTGGCTTTCAGTTCCCCTGTATCTGATACTGGCTCCGTTTCTTTGTATTGAAATTCCTGTACATGGCGGACAGGAATTGTACTGGATAATGGAATCTGGCAACAGGAGGGATTTAAAAAAGGAACAACATGTTACAGGCAATAAGCAGAAAGAAACTACAGGGACACAGGTTAATAAACAAGAACATAATAAGGTTAATAATATAAATATACAGAATAAAATAACCAATATTAAAACACAGGCCAGTGGTAAGGGTAATATGGTTAAATACTGGATTATAAAAATATTTAAAATAGTATATTTTATTGTTTCTATAGGGATTATCATATTGATATTATTAAAAAATAGTATTTTTATTTCCAAGTGTTATAAAGAGCGTAAATATTATAAAACAGATTCTGGAACAGGACTTAAAGTTTATATATGGAAAGGTGCAAGCACCCCGTTTTTATTAGGGAAAAGTGTATATATAAACCCTGTTATTATACAGGATACACAATATTTAAAATATATTTTACTACATGAATACTGCCACTGGAAACATGGTGATTCATTATGGGTTATTGTAAAGTATGGAATTATAGCACTTTTATGGTATAACCCTTTAATCTGGGCAGCATCATATTATGAGGAATGTGACTGTGAACTGGCATGTGATGAAGCAGTTATTAAAATTGCTGGACAAGATAAAATTTTGCAATATGGGGATGCTTTATTATATCTGGCTTTAAAAAAAGTAAATAGAAATATTATTATACAATCTATGGCAGGGAGGAGCAGTAATATGTTAAAAGAAAGAATTTCATATATTATTTTAGAAAAGAAGAATAAGAGAATTACTATTCTGGCTGTTATCTTAATAGCAGTAATAGTATTTGCAGGATTATTTGTGTCATTTACAGATAGTCCGCAGGCAATGCAGAAAGCCAGTGTTTTATCTGGTGGAAATACAAAAGATAATGTTAAAAAAGCAGACAGCATTGAAAATAAAACAGAAGTTATGGAAAACAATTATTATAATTGTATGAAGACAGATGGTACATATATTTATTATCCATTGAATAATAAGCTTGTGAGAACCTGTATAAAAACAGGTGAAAATAAAGAGATAGCAGAAGCAGGCAGGAATAGTTTCTTCCGGCTGGGGGATATTGCAGAAAATTATTTATATTATACAAAGGTTGGAAGTCCTTCTGTTATTGGGAGGATATCGTTGTCCAGTTTGTCAGATGAAATTATATATAGAGAAGAAAGTGGAAATTCCTGGGGGTTTGGATGGCCGCATATTGGCAATGATGGGACAGTTTATTGTGAAGAGAAGATAGGGACAGTACAAAAATGCCATATGTATAAATTTAATAATGGGGAGGGTATATGGGAAACGTGTAGTAACAGCCTGTTTATGAAGAAAGCAGAAGAAACAGAAGAAAAACTTAATGCGGATTTATTTAGTGATTATATACAGGCTGTTGAAAATAATATTATGCTTTTCTATAATCCATCTGGTATTTTTATATATAACAAGGATGGAAAACAGCTGGATAAGATAGAAGGAACTTTTTTTAATATTATGCTTGCGGATAAAGGTGTTGTATATACAGATGAAGCATATAATATTTATTTGTATAGTTATAATGAACCTTATAATAGTAATATTATTTTTAAGCCAGAAGAGCATATTCCATATTTTAATTATACAGTTTATGACCAGAACGGACTATACGGCATTTATAAAAATAAAGATAATAAGTATATACTTGCAAGGTTATCATGGAATGGTGGAATTAAAATATTACATACATTTTCATCTAAAGAAGAATTAACAGGTTTAGGTGTAAGTGCTTTTGGAAGTGGTTGTGCATTTTTAATTGATGGGAAATTTGAGTTTATAGAGTTCTAAAATTATTAGGATCTTGTTTTCCAGTGGGTAAGCAGCAAATGCCTGTTAATAGTTTTTTCATGCTAGTTCCACCTTTCTGTTTATTTCCGCAAAGGTAAAGTAAATATGTACACACCTGTGGGAACCAGATACCATACTTTTGGTGATGGCTTGCTAAAAAGAAGCCAGGCCATACCCTGTTGCGGGATATTTGGTTTTATAAGAGATTATCATGTATTTTTATATGAATCAACATAATTATAGAAATGTAAATAAAATTTAAAATTATATAACTATTTGTAATGGTTGTGTGATATAATGTAAAAGAATGTTTTAAAAAAACAGGTATATACCATTTTCCAGATTTTATAGCAATATATGCATGGAGATTGCATGCCAGGGGGATGGAAGGAAAATGGTACCAACAATTATAGTATTTACTGTATTGAAGGAGGAATAACATGGGCAGTCAATTAGTATGGCAGGAACGCTTTAATATTGGCGTAGATTACATTGATGAAGAACACAAAAAACTTTTTGGTATTTTAAACAGGATGCTTATGTACAGGGACCAGGAGGTTAAAGGGCTGTGGGCATGCAAGGAAGGAATTAAATATTTTAAAGACCATGCAATGAAACATTTTACAGAAGAAGAAACTTATATGGCGTCTATTAATTACAAAGGATTTGAAACACACAGGCACTTACACGACAATTTCCGTAAAAAGACACTTCCAGCACTTGAAAGCGAACTGGAACAGAGTGAGTATTCTATGGATTCAATTAACCATTTTATAGGTGTATGTGCTGGATGGCTTATTGGGCATACCCTGATAGATGACCATGCAATTGTAGGAAAAACTGATAGTAAATGGGATAAACTTCTGCCAGAAGATGACCAAGGTATTATGAAACAAACTATAATCCAGCTTATTTATGATTTATTCCAGCTGGATTCAAAGGTTGTCAGTGAGTGCTATGGCGGGGAAAAATTTGGAAAAGGAATATACTACCGCCTGGTTTATGGCACCGATGGTAAAGAAAAATGGGAAATAATGCTTGTATTTGAAGAGAAACTTATCCTTAATACTATTGGAAGCATGTTAGGTACACAGTCTGAAGAAGTAAATGTTATGCTTGTAAATGCTTCAAGGTATGTTGCGCAACAATTTGTTGACCGTGTAAGGGATGATTTTATATCTTCTGGTACATATGACCTGCTTGAAGAAAATCTGCTTGATTATGAGCAGTTCCGCAAAATTTTTATAAAACAGAAACCACAGTTCAGCTTGCTGCTTAATACAGATGGAGGATATTTTGCGTATTGTGTAATTGCACCACATCTGCTGCAGAAAGGCAATGAAGTTTCCCTAAAAACAGAAAACGCAATGAAAGAAGTTAAAAAGTATCTTGAAAATAATAAAGCAGATGATAAAAAGAAGATACTTGTAGCAGATGACTCTGATTTTATGCTTAAATCAATGGAAGAACTGCTTAAAGGTGATTATAATGTTTCAGTGGCAAATTCAGGACTGTCTGTAATAAGATGTATAAGTCTTGACAGGCCAGACCTTATTATATTAGATTATGATATGCCAGTCTGTAATGGTGCACAGACATTGGAAATGATACGTTCTGAGAAAGATTTTGCTAATATTCCTGTTATTTTCCTTACAGGAAGGTCAGACAGGGAAGCAGTTGAGAAGATAATACCATTAAAACCGGAAGGATATATGGTAAAAAATATGCCACCAGAAGATATTAAGAAAAATATTGATAACTTTTTTGCAAGAAAGAAAAGATAGGCATACATAGATAAATACCAGGAATGGTTAGTAAAAAGCCATAGGAGAGTCCTATGGCTTTAATATATTAAAAATCTGGTACTTAGCTTTACATAAATGATAAAAGACTGTATAATATGCATTATATAAGCACTTATGGAGGAAGCAGCTATGGATATTGTAAAGAAGTTCTTCAGGGGAGTGGGAGGGGTAATACAGATTGTTACAGGTACTGTATTCAGTTACCTTGGAATTTTGTCTAATATTCTTGGCACTATTATGGGTATCCTTGCGTCTTTAATGACTATTGGCATTATTGCAGGTATATGTGTTTATGTCAATGTGCTTCCAATGTTTACAGAAGCAAGAGAAGTAGTCTTTGATAAAATGGTACATATGAGTGAAGATGATTTTATTATGAAAGAAGATACCGTTGTATATGATACAAAAGGAAAAGTTGTAGGTTCTGTTAATGCAGGACAATATAAGTATGTAGCTATTAATGATATTTCATCATATATATATGATGGGTACATTGCTGTGGAAGACAGGCGTTTTAAAACCCATGGTGGTGTAGATGTCCTTGCAACACTCCGTGCAGGAGTATCTCTTTTAAAAAATCACATGCGTATTACACAGGGAGGAAGTACAATTACCCAGCAGGTGATTAAGAATAATCTTCTTACGCAGGACAAGAGCTATACAAGGAAAATAGCTGAAATCCTGCTTGCGCCTACAGTCGAGGCGGAGTTCACAAAAGCACAGATAATGGAATTTTATTGTAACAGCAACTACTATGGTTACAGGTGTTACGGGGTAGGTGCTGCCAGCAGGTATTATTTTGGAAAGAAAGCATCTGAACTTGAACCACATGAAGCGGCACTGCTTATAGGTCTTTCCAATAACCCGTCAGCTTATGACCCGGTTATTAACCCTAAAGATTCGCTTAAGAAAAGGAACAGGGTTTTGAAAACAATGTATGAAGAAGGGGTTATCAGCCAGAAGGAGTATAAATCTGCTGTTAAAACAAAGATAAGGGTTAAACAGTATTCAAAAGATGGAAGAAATGAAAATTATGTTGTAAGCTATGCAATACATTGTGCTGCTAATGCATTAATGGAAAAGGAGGATTTCAGGTTCCAGTATCTTTTTAAAGATAAAAAAGATTACCAGGCTTACAAGGAGAAATATTCTAAAGTATATGGCGGGAAGTGTGAAGATATACGTGCAGGAGGATATAAGCTCTACACTTCAATAAATATGGGCAAACAGAAAAAACTGCAGAAATCAATAGATGAAGGGCTTGCATACAATACAGATAAAGACCCCGAAACAGGCAAATATGCATTGCAAGGGGCAGCAGTATGTATTGATAACAGTTCTGGCTATGTTGTAGCAATAGTAGGCGGGCGTGGCAAAAATGATGAATTTAACAGGGCATATCTGTCTGCAAGGCAGTCTGGAAGCTCAATAAAGCCGTTGATAGATTATACACCAGGTTTTGAGTCCGGGGTATATTCACCATCTACCCTTATTAATGACCATAAATTTGAAGATGGGCCAGAAAATGCAGGTGGAGGATATCATGGCAATGTAAGGATAAGGGAGGCTGTTGCAAGGTCGCTTAATACAGTTGCATGGCAGGTGCTGGAAACAATCACTCCTGATTGCGGGCTGTCTTACCTTGAGAAGCTGCGTTTCCGTAATATAAGCTATATAGACAATGATAATATGGCGCTTTCACTTGGTGGTTTTACAGAAGGTGTGCGTGTTGTAGATATGGCTAAAGGTTATTGCACACTGGCAAATAATGGAAGCTATAGTGACAGGACATGCATTAAAAAGATAGAACGTGTATCAGATGGTACAGTTTATAAAAATAATAACCAGAAGACACAGGTATTTTCACAAGATACTGCATGGATGATGACAGATGTATTAAAAGGTGTATTTACTGAACCTTATGGTACGGGCCGTGCGCTTAAGCTTGATGGAGACCATATTAGTGCTGGAAAGACAGGTACTACAAATTCAAGCAAAGATGTGTGGTTTTGTGGCTATACTGGATATTTTACAACAGTAGTATGGGCTGGATATGATAACCCAAGACCTATGCCTGGTGCTTCTGGTGCTTCAATACCAGGAGTAATCTGGAAGAACTATATGAATAGTATACATACAGGGCTTGAACCACTTGATTTTGAAATGCCAGCTACTGTACGTATAGCAAAATATAATAATAAAGGTGATATAATTGAAGGTACAGCAGTAACACCAGAGGGTAAACGTAAAAACGGTATGGATTATTTCTCTACAATAATCCTTGAAGAAAAAGCAGAAGATGCAAAAATATTAAAAGATAAAGAGTACCAGAAAAAGGTTCTTAAAGAACTTAAGTTATTTGAGAGACTGTCCATTAAAAACCTGGCAGATTATTATAAGTTTGAAGAAAGATATATTAAAGTCAGGGATATGGTTTCTAATATAGTGGATGATGATATAAGAAAAAGTTATACAAGGCGTTTGAAAAATAAATATGATTCGTTGTATAATGAGTCTGTTGAGTGGGGCAAGGCTGTAAAAGCATATGAAAAACAACAGGCAGAAGAGAATACACGTATAGCAGAAGAGAACAGGCGTAAATCTGAAGCAGCAAGACTTGACTATAAACATAAAAATGATGTTGCACTTGCAGAAACAAGGATAAAACGCCTGCATGGGCACTTGTACCAGCCAGATAATATGGACGAAATGATAGAAGCTGCCAAAGAGGCGCTGGATGCATGTTCTGGTTATAATGAATATACATCTTTAAAGGCTCTGTTTAATAAATATAAGAATGAAATAGAATCACTGCCTACATATGATGAATATTTAAGTTCACATACAAGCCAGGACCCTGTACCTGGGACAGAACCATTGGAAACAGAACCCCCATTACAGACACAGGAACCACAGATATAATGTTTAGGACAAGTCCTGGAGAAGATGAGGAAAGGAGGCCTTATTATGGATGGTTTTGAAAATAATAAGCCAGCGGATATTATAATACCACCTGGCCAGGCAGAAGCTCATTTGGGAAATACAAAGCCTTCCAAAAAACAGGAGCCTTCTGTAAGGCACACAAAGAGAAAACAAGGCAGCAGTACAAAATTTGAAAGACTGGCAGAGGCAGGAAGATGGTTCCAGATGATATGCTGGCTGAAAATACCTGTTATTGGTTTTATTTATATGCTAGGGCTTGCAATCAGCAGGAAAACGCCAGAAGACAAGAAGAATTTTATACTTGGATATATGTTATATAAGCTGCTTGTGTGGACGCTTGCAATAGTAATTGCCTACGTCCTTTATAAAGCTGGTTTAAGCTTTATAGACGGGATGTTGCAATATATATCATAATAATTAATTAAAATCCATATAATATATTACTAGGGTAATATATTGGACTGGCTGGAACGGAGGAATTAAAACAGATATGAGAAAAACAAAAATAATATGTACATTAGGCCCATCTACAAAGAAAGACGGGGTTTTGCGGGAACTTATAATGAATGGCATGGATACCGCAAGAATTAACTTTTCGCATGGTACAAGGGAGGCACATTTAGAAACTATTAATGAGGTAAAGAAACTTCGTGAAGAATTAAAAATTCCTGTTGCAATACTGCTTGATACAAGTGGCCCTGAAATAAGGCTTGGCAATTTTGCAGGCGGGAAGGCAGAATTAGAAAATGGCAGCCTTTTTACACTTACATCAGAGGAAGTAGAAGGTAATGCACAAAGAGCTTCTATAACTTATAAAGATTTACCAAAGGATGTAAAGAAAGGCACTATTATACTTATAGATGATGGTCTTATAAAAATGGAGGCTGAAGAGGTAAATGATACAGATATTGTATGCCGTATATTAAATGGCGGCACTGTTTCAGACCATAAAGGCATAAATGTACCTAATGTAAATATTAATATGCCTTATATAAGTGAAAAGGACAGGCTTGATATACTTTTCGGAATAGAAAATGATGTTGACTTTATTGCTGCTTCTTTTGTAAGGTCAGCAGATGATATACTGCAGATAAGAAAGCTTTTTGAGGAAAATAACTGTAATAATATAAAGATTATTTCTAAAATTGAAAACAGGCAGGGAGTTGACAATATTGACGAAATACTTAAGGTCTCTGATGGTATTATGATTGCCAGGGGTGATATGGGTGTTGAGATACCTCTGCAGGAGGTTCCTGTTATACAGAAAAAGATTATTAAAAAAGTGTATAATGCGGATAAAATTGTAATTACTGCAACACAGATGCTTGATTCGATGATGAAGAACCCAAGACCTACAAGGGCAGAGGCTACAGACGTTGCCAATGCAATATATGATGGCACAAGTGCAATTATGCTTTCAGGTGAAACTGCTGCTGGCATGTATCCAGTGGAAGCATTAAAGACAATGATTGATATAGCAGAATGTGCAGAAGAAGATATTGACTATAATAAAAGGTTTAAAATACTTGCCAGGATGGATTCATATGATGTAACTGATGCGATATCACATGCTACATGTATGACTGCTATTGATATTAATGCGGCTGCTATTATAACTATTACTAAATCTGGCAGGACTGCAAGGATGATTTCAAGATACCGCCCGTGTTGTCCGTTAATAGGCTGTACCCCGTCTAAGAAGACATATTTCCAGATGAATTTGTCATGGGGTGTTAAACCAGTAATGATTAATGAGGAAACAGATACAGAAGAACTTTTTAATAATTCTATGAAAGCAGCACAGTTAAGTGGTTATATTAAAAAAGATGAACTTGCAGTTATAACAGCAGGTGTGCCACTTGGTATATCAGGCACTACCAATATAATAAGAGTTATTGCGGCAGAATAAGACAGGTGGTGGAACAAAGAACTGTTCTGGAAAATAAATATAGTGTTATAAAAGCGGCATGCCAGGTTATGGTGTGCCGCTAATTTAAAAATAAGAGGTAATCAAAGAAATGAAAAAGGATGAGTGGTTTTTACCTGGTTATAATCCAGGGTTATCTGTTGATGACTGGGTAAAACTTTTAAATGACCCAGAGATTTTTAACAATTCAAGTCTTGAAATTTTGAAAAGATTAAAGGACTATGGTGGTGTTGCTACTTGTACACAGCTTGCTAATAAGTATGGGAGAACTGTAAATTTCTATAATTCAAATTCTTCAAGGCTTGCCAGGAGAATAATTAATAAAACAAACTGCAAAGTAAGCCGTAAAAAAGATGGAAGTATAAGTTTGTGGCCAGTTCTTTATCTTAGCAGATATGCAGACAAAGAAGAAGAAGGTACTTATATTTGGAAAATAAGAGATGAACTTTCAGAAGCACTAGATAAAGTTGATTTATCTAAAATAAGTTTATTTGCTGGTGAGAATGTAAGCTGTGATGAGTCCGGATATTGGTGGCTTAATGCAAATCCTAAAGAATATAAGTTTTCTGATATGGATGTTGGAGAAAAAGTGTCTTATACACTTTATAATGATGATGGTAATAAAAGAAGAGTATTTAAAAATTTTTTAAATGCAGAAGAAGGAGATATTGTGATATGTTATGAATCTACTCCAATTAAGAAAATTGTTGCCATTGGAAAGGTAGCTGAAGCAAGTAATGGTGAAGAAATTATCTTTGAAAAGACAGAACACCTTAACAATCCGGTTGGTTATGCTGTATTAAAAGAATGTAATGGATTGCAGGATATGGAATATTTTGTAAATCCACAAGGAAGCCTTTTTAAACTTACAAAAAATGAATACAATATTATTATAGATTTAGTATATAAGCAAAATCCTTCTAAATATATAAAAGAGAATTTTCTTAGTGAGGTATTTATGGATAGTGAAAAGTATGATACTTTAAAATATATCTTAAAAAATAAGAAGAATATAATACTTCAGGGAGCACCAGGTGTTGGTAAAACATATGCAGCAGAAAGGCTGGCTTATTCAATAATGGGAGAAAAAGATTCTTCAAGGATAGAATTAATACAGTTCCATCAAAATTATTCTTATGAAGATTTTATAATGGGATTTAAGCCGGAACAAGATGGAGATGGTTTTAAGCTTACTTCTGGCATTTTTTATAATTTTTGTAAAAAGGCGGAGGCTAACCCGGAAAATGACTATTTTTTTATTATAGATGAAATTAACCGTGGGAATATGAGCAAGATTTTTGGTGAACTTTTAATGGCAATTGAAAAGGAGTACCGTGGAAAGAATATTACTCTTGCATATAGTGGCATTAAATTTATGGTTCCGTCAAATGTTTATATTATTGGCATGATGAACACAGCAGACAGGAGTCTTGCAATGATAGATTATGCATTGCGCAGACGTTTTAGTTTTTTTGAAATGGAACCTGGATTTGAAACAGAAGGGTTTAAAAAATACCAGGCTATAATCAATAATAAGAAGTTTGATAAACTGGTACAAAAGATTATAGAGCTGAATTATATTATAAAAAAAGACGAGTCATTAGGAACAGGATTTTGTATAGGACATAGTTATTTATGTAACCAGACAGAATGTACAGATAAGTGGATGGAAGCAGTTATAGACTATGATATTATACCTATGATAAGGGAATATTGGTTTGATAATGAAGAAAAACAGAAGAAATGGGAAGATATACTACATGGGGTATTTCAATGACAAAAAATAAAAATATATTAATTAAAAACATATATTATATGTTGGTCTATGCTTTCCAAAAGGTTGAAAGATTTGAAGATATTTTGTCTGGAACAGAAGCATTTGATAACATACAAAACTTGTTTGCAGCAATATTATCTAATGAATTAAGTTACCAGATAAAAAGAGGGTTATACCAGGAATATGTAAATAAGACAGAAAATATTTATAAAATACGTGGCAGAATTGATATATCTGGTACAATGCAAAACAAGATTATAAGAAAAAATATAATATCATGCAGATTTGATGAGCTGTCAGCTGATAATATTTTTAACAGAATTATTAAGTCAGCTATGTTATTATTACTTCGTCATACTGATGTAGCTAATAAATACAAAGATAAGCTGAAAAAGGAATTGTTGTATTTTTCTGGTGTAAGCGGAATTGAACTAAAAAAAATAAACTGGTCCCATATTCATTTTGAAAGGAATAATTATTCATATAAGTTTTTAATTATAATTTGCCAGTTAATAGCAGAGAATATGCTTATGACAACGGATGATGGCAATTATAAATTAGCAAATTTTTTTGATGGAAAGCATATAAATAAACTTTACGAAAAATTTATACTTGGTTATTATAGAAGAGAACATCCTGGAATAAATGCTAGTGCTGCAAAAATTCCATGGGTAATTGATGATGGTAATAATGGATTATTGCCAGAAATGCATACTGATATAACTTTACAAAATAAAAAGGGTGATGTAGTTCTTATTATAGATGCAAAATTTTATTCACATACAATGCAAGAACATTTTAATGTAATATCACAAAAATCAAATAATATTTATCAGATTTTTACATATGTAAAGAATAAAGACTATGCTTTTGGCAATATTCCTCATGTTGTTTCTGGTATGTTATTATATGCCAGGACGGATGAAGAAATACAGCCAGATAATACATACCAGATGAGTGGCAATAAAATAAGCATTAAGACACTTGATTTAAATAAAGATTTTTCAGAAATCAGAAAACAGCTTGATACAATTATATATAATAATTTTTATAAA
>VSNJ01000051.1 GCA_009774235.1 Lachnospiraceae bacterium | reverse complement strand
AATAGCATTCCCTGCATCACCTTCATGTATATACAGTGCTGTGTTGGCAATATCTGCCACTGCACCAACAACTGGTATAAACCCGGCTACATCAAGCACTGCATGTACAGCTTCGGAATGTTTTTCTATAAATGATGATACCCCGCTTAAGAATCCCATCTTTCTTAACTCCTTCTTAAATGTATTTAGGTTATTCAAAGGAAACTCCCATAAACCCTAACTGTTTCTTTAAGTTTTTATTTACGTTCCTGCAATTATACAATGCCTGCCTTGCTTCCTGAACCAGGCCTGCCAGGAAGGCGTTCCAGTATAAGACCGCAGAAACCACGGCGCAGTATACTTTCTGCTACAGAAAGGTGTACAATTACGAAAGGTGTCCCTTTGGGATTGGGTATGTAGAATATGCCAGATGATTTCTCTGCAAAATCCTCATTATTTACAGTGACAGAACATGGCAGGCCATTGGTAAATCCTACATCTTCCGATACATATGATATAGGCGGCAGGAACCAGAATGTTTCCTGCTCCTGCTTCTGTGGGTCAACAAAAGCACAAGGCTGCCACTCCTGTTCAGGCAGATATTGTTCAAGAAGCAGTTTAACCCTGTCACTTACAAGGGATTCTGCTGCAATATAATCAAAATTTCTTAGGGATGCAATATTTTCCATAACCCTGACGGAAGATTCCCCTGGTTCATGTTTTTTCTCCCTGGGAATGGAAATTGTACCAAGTTGTTTTAGTAAAAAGTAATCCATAACTTACCTCATTTCTGCGCTGTTTTTTGCATATAATCCAGCTTGTGGCAGGCAGCGCACAGTCACAAACTGTCTGTGTAGAAAATTATTTTCCGTTTCCTTTTACCTTTTCTTCCAGAGCGTGTCTGGAAATTGTTTTTAAACCATCAAACTGCACAAAGATTATATTACTCTGGCAAATTCCAAATGTTTTACCAAAAAGCAGCTGTTATGGATACGCTGGTGCTTAAGCCTTGTTTTTTAAGGCTTTATGCACCACCTGGTATCCATCCAGGCGCAATGCGTACAAAGCCATGTGTAACATGGCTTTCTGTTGGTAAACATTTGGAATTGCCAGAGCCAGTCAATTTATGTACTTTTGAATTTCCAGACACCCTCCTGGTTAACCAAAAATATTTATAACCTGCAGCTGTTCTGGTGAAAGGTTGTACTGTGGAAGCTGTCCCCTCTGGAAAACTGCCCCATCCATAACTGCGCCAGTAAAGTCAGCATCACGTATGCTGCTTCTTAGGAAATCAGCACCAGAGAGGTTTGCACCACGGAAACTTACCCTCTGGTATCCTGTAACTATCCATTTGTTATAACCTGGGACTCCTGCATGGGCTTCCGTAGCGGTGAATTTTGCTCCAGAAAGGTCTGCGCCAGTGAAGTCTGATTCATGTATAAGGCTGTAACGCAGGTCAGCACCTTTCATACTGGCATTGCAGAAACGTGTGCCAAAAAGAAGTGAGTCCTGCAGGTCTGTACCATCCAGTATTGCATACCTCAGGTCAGAGTACCTTAAGTCAATTTCTGAGAGGTCAGTACCAGAGAAGTCCAGCCCTGTGAAATCTTCAAATGCATATTCAAACTCCTGGCGCTGGGAGAACATGGCAAGTGCTTCCCCTGTACTGCGCAGCTGGTTCTCTTTATATATGGATTCTGAATAAGCCATGTATTCACCAACATTAATTTCAAACTTTTCTGCACGTTTTACAGAAAGAAATGGTTCTTTTTCTATACAGGGGAGAATTGAGTAACGGAATATTGAGATAATATAACAATAAAATGGCCTGGCACAGGACATCAGGAAAGAAGTAGTTTCCTGTGCACTTACACTGCCAGCAAATCTTTTATGTGCAGATATAAGCTCTGATTCAAGTTCATGGTATTTCTGGAACAGGCTGGAGAAATCAAAGTAACCTATAGTACGCTGCCCGCTGTCAAAGTACCAGTTATTATTGTATACACGCACTTCTGCATTTTCATTTTTCATAAGCAGGCTGGTGTAAAGGAAAGTGTATTCCAGATAGGATATTTCACCAAGTTCACCTGTCTGCTGCAATTTTACAATATTTTCACAAGTTTCTTTGAAATGTTTCTGGAACATAGGGACAAAGTCCTGGAAATGCTTCTGGTAAATTTCTTCCATTTCAAAAAGCTTTTGATTTTTTAGACGGATAGCATATTCTTCAAATATTTTAATCATATACAATAAAAACCTCCTTTAGTAGTAATATAAAATCATTATATTATAAAACCTTGCAAAGTAAAGAAAAAAGTTGAATGCTGTAAAATAAAATATACTTAACTAACTAAAAGTAGAACAATGTTATAAAATGCGTTTAAAGTATTTACAAACTCAAATAAAAGGAGTATAATTACCAAAAATTGTATTATAAAAGTTGTCATTAAATAAAAAAGAATATTGTACAAGGCGTACAAGCTGGAGGAAAGCATATGGGAATAATTGAACAGACCAACCGGACAATTTTATTTGATGTTATAAACCCGGAAGTCTTTGATATGTTTAACATTATGTCAGATGTGGATGAGAATTCCAAAAGCCTGTCTGATGAAAAGGTGGCAGAAATAAACAATGCCCTTTTGGTTAACAATTTCGATGAATTTTTAAGGAAATTTAAGCCAACAATTTACAGTTATTTTGACCAGGAACGAGGCATGGTATATGAACTGACAAAACCAGCAGGGATACCAGAGCCTTTGGTGAAGAAAATTGTTATTGACCGTAATAATACTTTTTTAAAGATGTTTATTTCTATTATGGACAGCAAGAAGGCATCAGGTGCAACTAATGCGTCATTTAATTATGAAAAAGTAACCGAGATGCTTGCTCCACATAAAACTTTAAAAGAGATTAAAAAGCTGAAAAAAGATATTACATATCTGGAAAATAAAAATGCTGAGTTTGAAAGTGATTCGCCAGCTAAACAGGATGCTGTACTGAAACTTAAGGCGAAACTTGAGAGAACTAAGAAATACTATAATGAAACTTCATCCCAGCTTACCCTTATGCTTGGAATGATTAAGGATAATTTAGACACAGCTGTAAGTGCTGCACAAAAGGGTGTTACAGAGTTTAACCCGGCTCTTCCTGTATTTAATGAAAATGCAGAAATCGTTGCGCTTGGTGTACAGGATAATCCTGCTTCACTTCTTGAAGATAAAGGAAAAGGTAACGAAAGTACAGAACTTGCTAATGCAGCAAAAGGAGAAGTAGCAGTAACAGCTGCTTCTGAAAAGAAAACTATAAGTTATAAGGATTTGTCAGTTGCGGTTATTGAAGAACAGTACAATGAAAGCATGCAGGCACTTTATGAATCTGTAGGCCAGGAATATGACACAGAATCTTCCTCTGCTTCTTTGTCAAAGGAACTGATTGTTGCTGCATTTACTGATAAAGTACCAGACAAACTGGTAGCTATGGATATTGATACTAAGGTTGAGCTTTATAATAAATATTCTGCAATTAACACTTTATGGCAGAAGTCATTTATACGTACAGCAAAACTTCTTATTGAAAGGATACTTAGTGTTAAGGCATTTTTTGACCAGTACCAGCCAAAGTCACCATTTATGCGTCCTTCACTTCTGGTAGTAAATGCACCTATGTCAGATATTTTAGAGGAGAAGAACCTTGAGAATTTAAAGAAATATCTTGAGACAGTTAATAATAAGTCAGATTACAGCAATACTATCTGGTTTGGAATTGTTCCAAATATTGAGTATTCAGATGAACGTGAAATTGATATAGATGAAGATACAATGAGACAGTTTGGCTATACAGGGGATATTTATACAGGAGTTTCTATTATGCCAACCCCTGTGTCAGACCTGCAGGTTTTGTTAGATGCAATAAAAGATTACAGGATACAGGTATTTTTCTCATTTGAAACTGGTGAAGATACAACATTCTTAAAGCTTTCTACACATGGAATGGACCAGTATATGGAGAATACACAGGAACTTGAAAATGCGGATTACAGCCGCTACGCAATTCCTTCATTGCCGAACTTCACAGTAATACCTAGTAATAAATCACGTGTAGTATTAGGTTCTAAGGCAATCCGTGACAAAGATGGCAAGCTGCAGTTTTCAACGGACCGTGATGATTTTATGAAGTTCTGGATTTATGGTGTATATATTGGGGCTGCTTATGTGGCAGCAGGAATTGCGGCAGCATACCAGTGCCCGAACTTCTTATCAGCAAAGTTTGGTGGCAAGGTTAAGAAGGAATACCCAGGTGTAAGGTTTGATATTGAAGCAGGTGATAATGCTTTATATGTTACAACAACAATGCCAAAGGAGATTGCAGGATATACAACAGAAACAAAAAATATTATTAATGAACATAAATATGGATTTGTATTTTCTTCTGATAAGAACCAGTTAAACGGCAATTCAATTAACCTGGTTACAGTATATAAGTCACGTTGTATGAATGAAAGCAAGAATGGCGGGTTTGAAAGCATATTCAGGGAGACAACACGTACATATCTTTACCGTATGATTGGCGCCCTGACCAGTGATTATAAAAAAGACCGCATTGACAAGATATTTGAATCTGGCGGAAAAGTAAAAGAGTGGCAGCTTTCACCAAATTATGTTAATTCAATACTCCGTGAAGGGGATGGAATTGAAAAGGGTGATTGTAATGATACAACATACAATATAGAAATAAATTTTGCAGGTGTTTCAGAAAATATGGAACTCCAGATTAATACGGATTAATAGTTTTATATTATTTATATTTATTTGTGCTATATATTACAGTGGCACAGGATTAATAAGTATATATGGATAATTTTATCTATATAGTAACCCGTAGGCTGTGTAGTGTAAACTACATCAATATTATGTTAGGAGGGATGTATACATATGGCATACAAAATAGTAATTGCTGATGTAACAGAACTGAGTGAAGAAATTATCAATGTTTCTTTTAACTCAAAGATTCCAGAGGATTCATTTGCAAGGTCTTCAGACATTGAAGCAGAGCTTGTCATTACTGGAAAGGTTTCTTTTGACGCAGACAAGCTGTTCATGCGTGATGCTGCAAAGAGTATGGCAACATGGGCACTGGTGAAGCCAGAGAGCGCAGATGCATACAAAAAGGTAACAGTAGAGTACCAGCATGCAACAGCACCAAGGAAGTATGAATTTTCACATGCATTTGTTGTTTCTTATCATGAGGAATTTACAAAGACAGATGGAGAATTTACTTTGGTATTAAAGCAGAAAAAAGACAGGATTGACGGCGTAGTAATTGAGTAACCTGGAAAAATATTTACAAATGTATTTAGGGAGGCGTGCAGTTTTTGTGCGCCTTTCTAAGAATTAGGAGCAGATATGAAAGTGAGCCAGATAGCAAGCAGGTGTATCCAGGCTGGAGTTTTTATTTACCTGGTGTTCCAGATTTTTTATTTATACTATTGTCTGCTGCCTTCTGCAGAAGAAAAAACATGGGAAGGACTGGTATATCTTTGCATTGCCCAGTCTGTTTTATTTGCTGCTGCCATATTTTGTAGTTTTCTGGTTTCTTTCCTGGAATACCGGAAGAAGAAACTTAGTTCTCCTTTTAAAGCACTATATGTTATTTCTGGTGATGGAAAGATTAAAAACCAGGTTTTATTAAAAGGCAGAAATTCACTTATGGTTACAGGCAAAAAGGATGGAAAGGAAGTTTTCGTAGAAAATGCTGGTGAGGCAAAGGAAGGCAGGTATCTTTATGGTATCTGTAAACTTGTTGCAGGACACTGGTATTTTGAAGTTAGTCCTGGCAGCCGTCCAGTAGGTATAAGAAAGGGAGGAGAGGGTATAATTTACCGCCTTAAGGAAAATATTCCTTACCCGCTTTCTGTACAGGATATAATCTATGTGGATACATGTAAAATTACAATTAAAGAACAAAAATATCTGGAGGAACCGGAATGGGTCTGATTCGTTGTAAAAATGGTCATTTATTTAGTGAAAAAAAGCATGGTAATATATGCCCTTATTGTAATGTTACTGTAAATAAAAATGGTAGTTATGAGGAAGACCCGCAGGGAAAATACAGTGATATTGTATATTTGAATGACCTGGAGGTCTTAAAACCTGTTACTGGATGGCTTGTATGCCTGGAAGGACCTTCACGTGGCAGGGATTACAGGATTATTGCGGAGAAGAATTTCATGGGGCGTGCCAATGATATGGAGATAAGGATTATTGGTGATGATACAGTCTGTCTTAGAAACCATGCAATTATTGTATATGACCCAGAGAAGAACAGGACAATGCTTCTGCCTGGTGATTCGCAGGGACTTGTATATGTACTGGATAATAGCGAAAGATGGGAAGCAGTATTTGAGCCGCATGAACTTGAAGCAGGAGACCGTATTAAACTTGGACAGAGTGAATTTATTTTTGTCCCATTGTGTGGGGAAAATAATGGTTTTGTATTTAACTGGAAAGATACTGAAGAAGCTGGAAAATAATTATAGGACAGCATAATAAGCTGTCTGGATTTATTATGGTTCCAGCTTTGTGTTACAAAAAAGCATGGCATGGGGGACAATTATGAAAGATAAATATAAGATAGGTAATGCCCAGTCCATAGGTTCTTATTATATACAGAGCAATTATTTTTCAACAAAGAACGGGAACTGTGCCCTGGCAGTGCTGGCAGACGGAAGTATAGACCATATTAATGGCAGAAGGTGTGCAGTGCTGGCAGTAGAAGCATTTATAAGGGGATTTTATAATAGCCCGGCAGGGGAAAGGGTATTGGCATTGTTTGATTCCATTGCAGCAGATATATTAAAGGAAATAAGGGAACTGGTTTATATTGGAAAGATGCCATGCTTGTCGTTTAGTGTTATGTTTATAAGGGACAAGCAGCTGTTTTATTATACAGTTGGAGATAACAAGGTTTTTATTTATGATGGCAGGGATTACAAGGTTATGAAAGAAAGAAGAGGGCAGGCAGATTTTGGCAGGAGGATGACAGCAGGTATGTTTTCATGCGGGGCATGGGAAGCATTACAGGAAAAGGAGATAGTTTCCTGCCTGCAGAAGAATATACATCCATTTGACAAAGCCCAGAGTATTGTTATGGGCATAAATAAAAAGAACAGGAAGAAAACGGGTAATGCAACCGTTATTTTAGTTGAGGATGCTTTATGAGAAGGTTAAACAGTAAGCTGGATGTGGATTTTATATCAGAAAAGGGCAATGACCTGTCTGAAAAAACATATATTGCTTATACACCGCTTGAAAATTATATGTGTATTGCCATAGCAGAAAGTTATGACAATGAAACAGAAGAAAATAGTGCAAGGATTGCTGTAGAGGCGGCACTGGCAGCATTTGAGCGGAAACCATCATTAAAGCGTATACCAGAATATATACAATATGCCAACCAGCAAGTTTTCATGCACAGTACACGTTACCAGCTTAAGGCAAGCATTATGGTGTTTGTAACAGATTATACAAGGATGCGTTATGGTGTATGTGGTAATACAAAATTATATGGTATATTTGGAAATTTATTTATACTATCAAGTAAAACACAGACAATATACCAGCAGCGCCTTGACGAAGATGCCAGTAAAGAACCAGATGTATCAGAAATACATAATATGACAAGTTATCTGGGTAAGGAAAGGCAGGCAAGACCATTTATTTCTAAGAAAATAAAGCTTACAGAGGGCTCAGTCCTGCTTTTTGCCACAAGTAATATGTGGGGAAGGATTTCTGGAATTGAGATTTTGGACGCTTATGAAAATACAAAGACAAATGAAGAATTTCTAGACAGCCTGCAAGAGCTTCTGTTAAGCCTGCAGGGGCATGACCCACAGAAGATAGGAAGTTTTACTGCTGCCACACTTTCTGTTGAGAAGGTATTCCAGGAGGATGTACAGAAAGAGAAAAAGAAAAAGAGAATAATTCTGTTTATTATAATTGGATTTTTTGTTATCCTGCTGGTTTTATGTATTGTATTTTTAAGCATAAGGGCAATGGACAGAAAAAAGATAAAAGAAATAAAGGAATATGATAAAAAAGGTGTCCAGTATGTGGATTATGGTAATTATACAAAGGCACTGGAGAAATATGAGCTTGCGGATACACTGGCAGATAAACTTAGCCTAAGTAACTGGCAGTATATTAATGAAAAAAAGGAATTGTCTGAAACTGTATCTGGAAGGAAAGACCTTCTGGTCTTGTTACAGGATGCAGAAGCAGCTTATGAAGGAAAGAATTATGAACAGGCAAAGAAGTTATATACACAGATACAGAAGGAGGCAGTGTACCAGGAGCTTGGTTATATTGAAAGTGATGCCAGCCAGAAGCTTGAGGAGATAAAACTGTATCTGGAAGCTTCCCAGTGTGATGCTCTTGGTGATATGTATGCTTCTGCGGGTGAGTATAATGACGCTATAAGCCAGTATGAAAAGGCACTGGAACTTTTAAAAAAGACAGGAAGCATTGATAAACAGGCAGAGATACAGGCTAAGATTTTTGATATACGCAGTAAACAGAAAGAAGCCAAGGCAGCAAAGGAAGAAGAAAAGAAAGCAAAAGAGGAAGAGAAGAAAGCAGCAGAAGAAGAAAAAAAGGCAAAGGCAGAAGAAAAGAAACAGAAGGCAGCAGATAAAGAAATTATACAAATGAATATCCTGATTGCGAGTGCTAATAAAGCACTAGAGGAAGGCCGTATTGCAAGGGCAAAGAAACTGTATAAAGAAGTTCTTGCAAAGTATAAGGGTTTTAGTGGCTCTGCGGAAGATGCAGACAAGGTATATGCAGATATTGTGGCTTTGGGGCAGGCAATTATTGAGGCTGAGGCAAAAGCACTGGAGGATGCAGAACAGGAACGTCTTAAACTGGCTTCTAAATATATATTACAGGCAAGAGAGGCAATACGGGATGACGATAAAAAGAAGGCTGTAAAGTTCTATGAAAAGGCGCTGGATATATATAAAGAGCTGGATATATGGGATGAAAGGACAGAAGAGGTTTATGATGCACTTGATGAACTGGAAAATGGAGAGGGCTGATACACAGGCAGGGGAGGAATATAATGGAGCATGTAAAGGAACTTTTGAAATCCAGGATAGAGGGGATACATGACCCTGTACAGAGGATTTTGCTTCAGGATGTACTGGCTGATGTGTTTACAGAGCTCTTGCAATATAGTGAAGAACGTTATGCCAGGCTGGAAAATAAACTGGATATGGAAACAGGGGATTCTTTACGCCAATATTATATTTATACTGGTGTTTGTAAGAGAGAGGATATTGACAATACAAGCCGTTGTCTTTTTGAAATAAAAACGGGGCAGGCATATGGAACAGGATATTTAGGGAGAATATTCCTTGCATGTGGTTATCCTGTTATACGCCAGTGTATTTCCAAGGAATACAAGGCACAGGTTATAACGGATAAAGGGGAATATGAAACTGTGGTGTCCCTAAGATATTGCCATGCTTACCTGGATGCTATTGGACATCTGTACCACCAGTTTAACCTAAGCCAGAAGCAGTGGCACACTATAAACTGTCCATTTCTTTATAAGATGCTTGATATTGTGGACACTAAAGGGGTGGTTCCATGTGATGAGGCAGTACAGAAAGTGGAAATTATGTTAGGAGAACTTTCAGAATATGTAATTTATGATGCTGTCCTTGTCTGGAATGTACAAGAGGAGATATATAAGTCATCTGTAGAAACTGCAGCAGCAGATAATGAGGGGGTTTATATACATAAAATCTTTCTTCAGGATAAAGTTTCTGGATATCTTGCTGCCCCAGAGGGTGAAGATTTCTTCTGGACAGTTTTTTCAGAGGATAACATTTTAGTACATACAAGAAAAAGAGCCCATGAAAAGATGAAGCTTTTAAAAGTGGCACATATGGATATAAATAAAGACCTTACGGGGCTTTTGTATCCATTGCAGTCTAATTACAGGAACATGCGCCATGTGGACAGGCAGGCACTTAATAATCCACGTTGTATATGGACAGAGGGTGAAACCAGGCGGATATTAAGTTCATATGAGGTATTTAATGAGTTTGAACTATTGGATATCTGTATGGATTTACAGGGGGATATCCCAGGAATTGACACAAATCATTTTATAAAAAGTAATTCCCTTTTGAAGTCCAGAAGAAAAGTGGCATTAATATTACATCCAAAAGACAGTAAAGATATATTCCGTTATGAAAAGATGTTTTTCCTGCTTTCAGAACTGCAGTTGTGTGCAGCAGAGTATGAATGGACAGGAATCCTTAAGTAGACATATACAGTTTAGTGGCTTAAAAAATACAGTATTGGCAATGCAGCACAGGAGTGAAGATATATGAATGATATAAACCACATATGGGGACCTTATCTTGCAATGCTGCAGCAGGAGGGGAACCTGGCAGATTTGTATTATAAAGTGAAGGATAACAGGGTTTCACCTTATCTGGAACTGCAGGCAGATAATTTATATGGAAACGGGCATAGTGGAAAATATTTAAAATTGGACGTAAATCCTTATATACGTTTCCTAAAAATATTTGAACCACTTCTTTCCCCAGATGACATGGGGTATGAAGAATTTAACCAGGCACTTTCTGATATTCTGCTGCACTATCTGGCAGACCTGGATTTAAAGTCTGGCATGTGCAAGCAGGATTTTTATACATCATTTATAGTAAAAGATTTGGAAAGCGGGGCTTATGGCGGGCTTGATGAATTAAAAGAATTTACAAGGATGGAGAAAGTGGAAACTGCAAGATGGCTGTTGTGTTTTTATAAGACAGGTGACAATGAGTCATGCATATCAGGGGCAGCAGGATGCCTGCTTCCAGAATGTGAGGTTTTAGTACGTGAAGGTACAGAATTTGTATTCTATATGCGTGAACCATGGAATGAAACTGATAATAAAAAGCTTATGTTCCTGGTAAGGCTTTTCCTGCCATTGTCTGCCCCATATACTGTCCATTGGACACGTACATATGGGGTAACTGGATATAATGAAACAATGCGGCTTGGCAGTTTTGTCCTGGCATAGTCTGAAAGAGGTGCAGTAATGTTATATGAAACATATAAGTTAGGGAAATTAAAGAAAAGCCCAGTCCAGAGGTTTTATACACGTGAGGAATTGGAGTCATATGAACTTCCCAGGCTTAAGGAAATATGCCGGGCAGAAAGCATAAAGCCGCCTTCAGTGGAAACTTTTTATAATAAACAGAAAATGGTTGCGCTGCTTTATAAATATCTTGGAACTGTAAAGAAAGATATGATTACTTTATATTCAGAAAAAGGGTGTATTTTTCTTAAAGAGGCTTTAAAAAAAGATGGGGCAAGGCAGCCAGCAGATACCAGCGTGCCAGTGCACATGGAAATATACAAAGGGCAGGATTCCCTTGGGGATGAAGAACCGCCATATATTGTAATAAGCCAGGATACTTTACCTGGGGTTTATTCATTTCTGGCAGATGGTACAGGGAATATACAGGCTATACTGGAGGCTAAACCTGCTGGTGCACAGAAGTACAGGCTTTATCTTTCAAGAGAAAGGATGTCACCAGATATACCAGCAGGATATTTCCATAACTGGAGCCTTGTTTTCTTTAAACAAGAGGATATGGAAGAGGCTGTAAGGCGTTATCTGGGAAAGGAAAAAAGAAAGAGCACTTTGCGTTATAGTATATGCCCTCTTCCAGAAGTCCTTGTGAAAGAGGTACCAGAATCAGAAGAACCATTAGTTATAGATTATGGGACATCATATACAACAGCAGGTATTTATAAAGGTATGGATAAGGCAGGAAGGATTTTCTTTACATATAATCCAGAATGTGGATGGGAAAGCAGTGGATGCCAGAATTGCAGTATGTGTCCAAGTGTGGTTGCGGTAAAGGACTGCAGCAGGGGTGAAGAAGATGTAGTCCTTCTTTTTGGTGAAGATGCAGTACAAGAATCAAAAAGACAGGGATTGCTTGCAAGAAGCAGTATTTTTTATAATACCAGTCACTGGGCAGCACATTATAGAGAAAGGATTTCTGTTACGGACCAGGAGGGCAATACATGTGAAATAGAAAGGCTTTTTATTGTGAGACAGTTTCTTCTATATATTATAGGAAAAGCAGAACAGCAGACCAGGATGAAATATACAAAGATTTGCTTTATATGTCCTGTGAAGCAGAAGGGGCTTTTTCTGGATATGTATAAGAGTGCACTTCCTGGGTACCATGTGTCTGCAGAAGATGAAGCAGTTGCTGCATTATACCAGCTTCTAGGACAGGACATCAGGGATATGTCTTATGAAGATGGTGTTTTAAAAAATGCCCTTGTACTAGATTGTGGAGGTGGTACAAGTGAAATGACAGTATGCAGGTACAGAATTACGGATGAAAAGATTACAAGCAAGCTTGACCTGCATGTGGCATTTGTACATGGTGATACCAGCTTTGGTGGAAATAATCTGACCTGGAGGATATTACAATTCCTTAAAATCCGTATTGCTGAGGCAATATCTGGGAAAACACCTGTACCAATACACAAATTATTTCCAGGTGTATTCCCAGGCTTTTATGAAGCAGTGGATATGTATGGTACAGAAAAGGTATATGAAACTTTTACAAAGGCATACCAGGAAGCAGAAGCAGTAATTCCTACATTTTTTGCTTTATACCACAATAAGCCAGAAAACTTTTTTCTAAAAGTACGTGGTAATTATTACTTCCTATGGAATCTTGCGGAAGCTGTGAAGCAGAGGCTTTTTGGCAGTCCAGGGATATGCTGGCTGCCGCTTGGGACACTTTTTGGCAATCCTGGCAGCAGGCCTTGTTTTACTGACTTCCATATTTCAGTGCAGGGAAAAGATGGCACATTGGAAACAAATACTATCTGTCCAGAACTTGTTATTGGAAAAGAAGAGGCTAATCTTTTGCTTAAACCTGATATTTATGGTTTCCTTAAAAATTTTATTGAGCCATGGTACGAGAGTGGGAAGCTGTCAGAAACAGACCGGATAATATTATCTGGTCAAAGTAGTAAGACGGGACTTTTCAAGGATGTGCTTAAAGAATATGTAGCAGGCAGGAAAGCAAACCCGCCAGCTGGCAGCAGCTGTGCAGGAAAGCTTATGTCTATAGATGGTGCAGTCCTGTACAGGCAGGATAAGAATACAGGCAGGATACGTGCATCATTGGAATATGAGCCAGCAAGGGTTCCATATTCCCTGGCAGCGGACGATTATAATGCAGGCGGCAGGGAAAAGATACTTCTGGAAAAGGGAAGCCTGGCTGGGCAGGTGTATGGATGGATTTCAAGACCAGTAGAAGCAGCAGAGGTTTTATTCCGTTTAAAAGATGGTACAGGCAAGGAAGTATCTAGTATCCCATTCCTGT
This sequence comes from Lachnospiraceae bacterium, assembly GCA_009774235.1. Classification (GTDB taxonomy): domain Bacteria; phylum Bacillota; class Clostridia; order Lachnospirales; family Lachnospiraceae; genus Butyribacter. The sequence goes on along the minus strand of VSNJ01000051.1, from coordinate 10,122 downwards.
TACACAAAAAGAATTATAAAGAAACAGGTTATGATGAATTAAGGGCAGATTACCAGTTAATAAACCAGGAAGACCTGGACAGTATAAAAAACAATGAACTGAGGATTTTTGTTTTTGCGGATAATGCAAACTGGGGGTTTTCTATTCTGGAAATATCCCGTAAGCAGGATGGATTATACAGCTGTCCTTTAAGCTTTATCCCATTTGAAGCAGGGGCGTGGGAAACAGATTTCTTTGATGGGAGGCATTAGTTTATGCAGGAATATAAGAAACCGCTTTTCCAAAAAGGAAGGGTATTAAAAAAAGAAGGCCTGGAAGCATTATGGGATTTTCCAGCGGGTCTTGCCAGTACAATGATGGCTGGATGGCATGATGGGATACTTTCTGGGTTTGGGATATCTTATACTATGGAAGATAATGGAAAAGGGCAGCTTATTGTAGAAGCTGGTGCTGTATTACATAAAGGGCAGGTAGTGCTGGCTGGAAAAGAAGTTTTTCCTTTTGATGCATTTGACAGGCAGATAGTAGTACGTCTTTATATCCTGCCTGGTTATCCTGCAGATGATTTTTATATATGGCCTCTGGAAGTACGTATAGAAGAAATAGAAGACAGCACAGAAGAAGGGCTTGAACTTGGCAGGTTCCGGCTATCACAGGGGGCACATTTAAGAAAGGAATACCAGGATATGCAGGATTTCCATACAGCATATAATACACTGGATATTACCAATGTGCAATATGCAGGGCCTGGTGGTGCTACTGTCCCACCAGTGATGTTACAGGTATTTGCCCGTATGGTTATTGCAAATAAGACATCAGGGGAAGCAGATATAAGTTTTGCGCTTATGTGCCTTGGACAGGCACCTGTACCTAGGGAATGTATTTTATGGTATATAAGCCGCAGGCTTGGTACGCCATACAGGGAAATGGAACATAATGAAATCTATGAATCGCTGGTGCGTATTGCAGGAACAGGCAGCAGAGGAGCAGACCGGGGACAAAGAAAAGACGGGCCAGCAGTGTTTTAAGTAATTAAGGAGGTGGAGTAATGGGTGGTTCTTATGTAGTAAACGGGGCAAAGGTAAGCTGCAGCATGGGTTCAGTTGAAGTACCTCTGCGTACAACCCCAGGACGGAGTGTGAAACTTAGGGGAAAGGACAGGGCAAATATAGCAGACTGTATACCGCTTGTCAATGTTGGACCTTTTGGTGTATGCAAGACAACTACAATGCCATGTGTGCCAGCATGTGCCATGTGGCTGAATGGCAAGAATGATGTGCTGGTAAATGGCATGCCAGCACTGCTTGATAAATCTAAGGCAATCTGTCCTGTAGGTGCAGGAATACTTAAAATAGAAGATGACGGGCAATAAAAAGGATTATGTTACAAAAAATATAGCATATGCAGGTTAGGAGGCCCAGATATGAAGGAATATGGAGATGAAGGCTTTATAGCCCTTCTGCGTGAAGGACGTGCAGAAGCAAAGAAGGATATAAGGAAAGGAAAAGTCCTGGCAGATGGCCAGGTGCTTGAATTCAGGGAGAGGGAAATTATTAAAAAGATGTTATGGATGTGGCTTCCAGATGGCTTTGGCCCATTAAGCGGGGAGATGGCAAGGCTTAAATATCCTAATGAGAACAGGCCGGATATAATTTATACCAATCCTGGGACAACAATAAATGTTACATTTTCCCATAAGACAGACCGGCTTGAAGAAGGACAGGAAGAAGAAATACGTGACTATATGGGAGAGATAGTGCAGAGGCTGCACCCGTCTTCTGAAATTATAGAGAAAAACACAGCAGAAGCAGAAAACTGCAGGCTGGCATGGTTTGATTTTGTAACGCCAGCTATTGATACAGATATTTACAATATAATGTTTTTTACATCTTTACAAGGACGGCTGCTGATGGGCGGCTGTAACTGCCTGGATGAAGATAAAGATGTATGGAAGGAACTTTTTGTGCAGATGCTTGGGACTGTACGTTCTGCCTGGTAATGGCAGTGCGGCAGGGTACTGGAAGGAGTGGATACCATATGGAACTGCAGGAAGTGGGAAGATATGAGGTGGAGCCGTTTGCGCTGGAACGCATCCTTGAGCTGCATCTTACAAAGAAGGTTAATGAACATGCAAGGTTAAGTATACGTGGTGTGCTGAAAGAGGGCGGAGAAGCAGGGCTTGTTGATGATGACTGGGACGAAAAGGCAATAACCCTTAAAGAGGAAGGGAAGACTTTGTTCTGTGGCGTGGCTTCTGGCATTGGCGTAGTCTGTGAAAACGGGGTTTATTACCTGGAAGCAGAAGCAGTATCATGGACAATAAAACTTGACCTGGAGAAGAAGAAACGTTCTTTCCAGGAAAAGGGGCTAAGCTATAAAGACATTGCTGAAAAGCTTGCAAAAGAAGCAAGTGGGAAAGCAGAGTGTAATGCCCCAGAGAAGAAAGTTGAAAACCTGCTGCTTGAATACAGGGAAACAGACTGGGAATTTTTAAAACGTCTTGCATCACACAGCAACAGTGTGCTTGTACCAGACCCTAAAGGTAAAAAGCCAGAGTTTGCATTTGGTGTGAAGAAGGGTGAAGAGTATAAGGATGATGTGGGTGCTGGCGGTGACTTTGCCATAAGGAAAAAGGTAGCAAGGTACAGGAAGATGGCACAGTGTGAAGGTCTTTCATATGAAGAAAAGGATGCAACAGAATACACCCTGGATACAGACCATGCTGCTTTTGAAATAGGTGATATGGTAAAACGGGACGGGAAGGAACTGTATGTAAAGGAAGTGGACATAAAGCTGGATGGATCCGTTTTTAGCTGCCGTTATGGGCTTACAACTAAGAAAGGGCTTTCTGTAAAAAAGGCCAGCCACCCATATGCCAGCGGGCTTACTCTGGACGGTACTGTGTTAAAAGCAGAAGGGGATACAGTAAAAGTGCACCTTGCCATTGATGACAGCCAGGATGAGGGCAAGGCATACCCGTTCCCTTATGCAACAGGTTATTCCGCAGAAGGGCATACAGGATGGTATGTAATGCCTGAGAAAGGTGATACTGTCCAGATAGTATTCCCTACAGAGGATGAAAACCAGGCATATGCGGTGCAATCTGTAAGGAAAGAGGATACAGACAAGACAGCAGACCCAGAAGTAAAGTACCTGCGTACACCAAATGGCAAAGAAATCAAGCTTGACAAGGAAGAAATACTTATTACGGCCAATGATGACGTGACTTATATAAAAATAAATGAAAAAAGTGGCGTGGAGATTATTACGGACAAAGCGGTACAGGTAACAAGCGGCGGAAGTGTTACAGTAAACAGCGGTGACCAGATTTCCATGACAAGTGCAAATGATTTCAGCATTAATGCAGGCAAGAATTTATCTGTTACAGCAGCAGATTCCATTACAATGACATGCCGTGAAAACAGCATGAAGTTTGAAACACCATCAACTGGAATTGAAATGTCTGCAACAAAGCCTGTAAAAGTAACAGGCGGTGACACCATAGACATAACAAGCAAAGGGAAGTTTACAGCAAAATCAAGCAATGAATTCCAGATTACTGCAGACCAGAAGCTTGAAACAGAGTCAAAACAGACATTGGAAATCAAGTGCAAGGACAATGCAGTAAAGCTTGAAAGCGGCGGTAAAGGTGTGGACATATCATCTGGCAAGGCAATTTCTGTAGACGGTAAGAATACCTGGATATAAAGAGTGCAAAGAAAATGGATATTTCATCTTCACAGGATGTAGGGGTATCTGCAGGAAAGAAAATGTCACTGTCTGCATCAAGCAAATTTGAACAGGAATGCAGCGGAAGTTCCATAAAACTTGATGGCAATATTAACATGAAGGCAAAGCTGATAAAAGAGAATTAAGCAGGCACCAGGGGATGTAACAGAAGGATAAAGCAGGAGGAGGTGGTTAATATGGGCTTTCTAAGTGGTATAACATCCTTTGTAAAGGAACATTCAGATGTTATCCATGGTGTCCTGGATGTGGCAGGGTTTATACCAGGCGTAGGTGCAGTGGCAGACCTTGCAAATGCAGGGCTCTATGCTGCTGAGGGCAACTGGCTTGATGCAGCATCAAGCTTGGCATCTGCAATACCTGGTATTGGTGATACAATAGCGTTGGCTAAAAAAACAGGAAAAGTTTTAAAAGGTTTAAAAGGAACAAAAGCATTGGATAAGGCAAAAGATATGAAGTCAATGTTTAGTGCACTGCGTGGTAAGGCAAAGACAGGAGCATCAAAGGCAAAAAACAAAGGAATGAAAAACCGGAAAGAAGCGTTTGATAATGTTGAACTGGAACATAAAGAGAAGTGTGTTAATGGCAGGTGCTTTACTGGTGACACATTAGTTTGTACAAGGGACGGATATAAACCTATAAAGGAAATACAGAAGGGTGACGAAGTATATTCAAGGAATGCAGAAACTGGTGAAACTGGGCTTAAAGAAGTAGAGGAAGTATTCTGTACAACAGCACATACAATTTACCATGTATGGATTGATGGGAAGGAGGAGATTAAGACAACAGCATACCATCCTGTTTATGTAGAAGGACAGGGATGGGTGACAGCTATTAACCTGCGTGAAGGTGATGCCATAGAAACAGTGGACGGGATGGCTTGTATAACTAAGATTGTAAAAGAAAGACATGAAGAGCCAGTACCAGTGTATAACTTCCATGTAAAAGAGTGGGTGTCATATTTTGTAGGGGAAGTAAGGATTTATGTACATAATACTAAAGGAGAACATGGAAATGGTAGTGTTCCTGTAAAAGAAAAAACTAAAGCTAAAAATGGTTTATTTTATAAATCTAATCCAAAACATACACCTGGACAAAGTGGAAATAGACATAATGCAGGTGTTGAACCCAGAAATTCTTTAGAATTATTTGAGAATTCTGTTTCTTCGGCAGATAAACCAGATGCCCGTTTTACTTATGATAAAGAAACGAAAACATTACATCGTTTTTTTAATGATGGAATTGATTCTTGGCATTGGAGTGGTTCAACAAATCAGGGCTCAAATTCACTTAAAAGACAAAATGTTCCAAAGGATATTCAAAAGAAATTTAACCTTAAGAAGAAAGGATGGTAAGATGATAATAGGAAATCCAGATGTTTTTTCTATAATAATTGATGTTGTTGATGAATGGAATATTGATAAAAGTTTTAATAATGGATTGTTGTTTATGGGAATTAATGGGGTATTAATTCCCAATAAAATCTTAAGTGTTACATTAAATGCTGAAGTTTTTTCTTTAATAAAAAAATTGGAGAATCCTATTGAGAATATCAACATATTTTCTATGGAAAAAAATGATGCGTTTATTTGTATTTGTAGACAGATATTTTCAGATGATTATTCAGATGCAAATTCTAGTTCTAGTTATGATATAACACCGTGGGAGTTTGCGGATAATGATTATTTTGTATTTATGGTTAGTAATGGAAAACATGTTAGAATTTTATCTGCTGAATTACAATATGTAATGGAAGAATCTGTATATAATTTAGAAGGGATAGATGTTATAGATACTTATATTTCGAGTGAAGAATTAAAAAAAATAATTGAAAAGTTAAGGCTATTTGAAAAAGAAAGACAGGAAAACTAATTGTATATATATTATTTTTGCTATGTTTTACAAGTTCAAAAAAGTAATAAAACAATGGATTTTAGGTTATGAATTCATATTTGATTCTTTGGATTAAAATAGAATTTTTCTGAAAAAAATTGTAGAGTAGCACAGTATTTTTTAACAGATGAAAAGAAGAATTTTATAGTAAACTTAAATGGTGAAATATAGATGTGTATATATTAAGAAACTAGAATTTAGGTTGAAATATAAGCCAATATATAGAATAGTTATATTTGAGTAAGAATTTAGAATAATGTGATAGAAAACTAGAATGGTAGAAAAAGTATGTTTTATAAGAGATATATTGCTTTCTGAAAGAATATTTTAATATTATATTATGATGTTTAATGGTTAGAGTTATTATTTTATGTCCAGTAACAAATATATGTTATGTGCCATTTTAAGGAAAGTGTATTAGGACTAGAATGTAATGTTATATAAATAATGGATGAATTGAAAGTGGACATAAAGTTGGATGGGTTCTTATGGATAAAATGGTACAGATAATAAGTTGCGGAAGTGTTACAGTAAACAGCGGTGACCAGATTTTCATAACAAGTGCAAATGGTTCCAGTATTAATGCAGGCAAGAACTTATTTGTTACAGCAGCAGATTTCATTGTAATGGTATGCCATAAAAACAGCATAAAGTTTGAAATACCATCAACTGGAATTGAAATGTCTGCAACAAAGCCTGTAAAGGTAACAGGCAGTGACACCATAGATATAACAAGTAAAGGGAAGTTTACAGCAAAATCAAGCAATGAATTCCAGATTACTGCAGACCAGAAGCTTGAAACAGAGTCAAAACAGACATTGGAAATCAAGTGCAAGGACAATGCAGTAAAGCTTGAAAGCGGCGGTAAAGGTGTGGACATATCATCTGGCAAGGCAATTTCTGTAGACGGTAAGAATACCTGGATATAAAGAGTGCAAAGAAAATGGATATTTCATCTTCACAGGATGTAGGGGTATCTGCAGGAAAGAAAATGTCACTGTCTGCATCAAGCAAATTTGAACAGGAATGCAGCGGAAGTTCCATAAAACTTGATGGCAATATTAACATGAAGGCAAAGCTGATAAAAGAGAATTAAGCAGGCACCAGGGGATGTAACAGGAGGATAAAGCAGGAGGAGGTGGTTAATATGGGGTTTCTAAGTGGTATAACAGGAACATTCAGCTGTTATCCATGGGGTACTGGATGTGGCAGGGTTTATACTAGGTGTAGGTGCAGTGGCAGACCTGGCAAATGCGGGGCTCTATGCTGCTGAGGGCAACTGGCTTGAGGCAGGGTTAAGCCTGGCATCAGCAGTCCCTGGTATTGGTGATACAATAGCACTGGCTAAGAAGTCAGGAAAGGCTTTAAAAGGCTTAAAGGGGCTAAAGGGCTTAAAAGGTTTAAAAGGGTTCAATGCACTGGACAAAGCAAAGGGTATGAAGTCACTTTTTGGTGCATTGAAAGGCAAGGCAAAAACAGGGGCATCAAAAGTAAAGGGCTGGCTGAAAAACCCAAAAGAGGCTTTTAATAATATTAAAAAGAGGCTCAAAGGTGAATGTGTTAACGGAAGGTGCTTTACTGGTGATACATTAGTTTATACAAGGCATGGATATAAAACTATAAAGGAAATACAGAAGGGTGACGAAGTATATTCAAGGAATGCAGGAACTGGTGAAACAGGGTTCAAAGAAGTGGAAGAAGTATTCTGCACAACAGCACATACAATTTACCATGTATGGATAGACGGGAAGGAAGAGATTAAAACAACAGCATACCATCCTGTCTATGTGGAAGGACAGGGATGGGTGACAGCTATTAACCTGCGTGAAGGTGATGCCATAGAAACAATGGACGGGATGGCTTGTATAACTAAGATTGTTAAGGAAAGATATGAAGAGCTAGTACCAGTGTATAACTTCCATGTAAAAGAGTGGGCGTCATACTTTGTAGGGGAAGTAAGGATTTATGTACATAATGGTAGAAAGCATCCAGAAGAGAATATTTCTAGTTTGAGGGATTTGATGTCACCAGAAGAGGCAGCACGGTATGATGATTATTGGTATGAAGTTGGAACACAAAAAGCTGTTGATGCAAGAGATGCTGCATTAAAAGAGATTAATGAATTAAGTCATTCAAAAAGAGATGACATTGCTGCTGTAGTTGGAGCAGTGGATTTAGATACTGGTAAAGTTGCAGTTGGAATAAAAAGTAGCAAAAAATATAAGAATGTACACATAATAGAAGGTAAATATACTTGTGCAGAGGATATAGCTGTACAACAGCTTGGTGGGAATAAACCAAGTATAATTATGACAGAAGCTATACGTCCAAGAACAATGCATAATGTACCAGTTTGTAAGAATTGTCAAAAAGTATATAGTAAAAAGCAGTTTATGAAAGGAGTAAAATTTCAATGACAAATAATAGTTCCAAGTGGTCTATGGAATTTACAAATGATGAAATTAAACGTTATCTAGGTGATAAAACAAAAGAGTGGGCAGAGGTGCGTTATTTGGTAGATGATATATATGTAGAAGAAGATTGCAAAGATAATTTTGATTATATTACATTTGATGGTACTAAACAAGATTTTTACATAAGTTTTTATGGTACACAGACAGCAATATTTTTTAATAATAATGAAATTATGTTTATTGATGATGACGAAAAAAAACATTACACTTCAAGTGATGTATTTGATAATGTAGTTTATGAGGGAAAGCTGAATGATAAGTCACATAAACAAATATTAGGACTTATATTAAAGTTTGTTAATTTACTTCATGGTGCAACAGATATTGAAATAAAACAGGACGTGTTAATTCCAGATAGCTTGGAGTCTTATGGGAAAAGTAACTATATTATAAATATAAATAATCCTTTGGTAGATAGTGGTAAATATATATTTGAAAATATTCAAATATATATTAAATAGAATTGATACTTTATCTAGGTAGAAATTGAAGTTTTATTTTTCGTGCTATTTAGTTGAAGGTAATAATAAACAAATTTTACAAAATCCTAAAAACTGGTTGGATGGGACCCTAGGGCGTGTTTGAAAATTATCTGTCTACTGGCAATTTGTCTAAAAATTAATAAAATACTGTTGAAATTAGGTTTATTACATTTGTTTTATATAAAAAATTGCATGTTTAATAAGAGCTTTAAGCTCTTATTAAACAAAATATTATATTGCCTCTACAGTTACTTTATCCACATTAATATACATGCTATGTATATAAAACCAAGGTATGTAAACCTATGTTTGTCATAACGTGTTGCAACCCTTCGGAAACTTTTTAGTTTATTAAAAAACACTTCAACAATATGGCGTTCCTTATACATCCACCAGTCACATTCCCTTTGTTCTTTTGCAGTTTTTCTTGACGGGTAAGTACAGGAAGCAGGGCTTTTGAATCCCCAAGGGATTTATTTTCATCTGGGGAATCTGTTTTTTTCAGCAATGATATCTGGATGTGCATTTAAGAAATCTTTGTTATTTTTCAGTTACTCATGGTTCAATGCCAAAGGTATCAAAATAACCATGGAAGCAAGGTTATTATCAATTTTTTTGGATATGGGTTCTGTTACATCCACCATTTTGTCAAACATAAGCTGCAAGTCCTGTAAAAAATCCTGTTTAAAATGGGTTATTTTTGAAGCACCAGGTATTTTAGTGAACCTACAAAATTCACTCAAATGCCTTGAATAATTAAGGAATACAAGCATAAAGATAAACGAAAAAAGTGGCGTGGAGATTATTACAGACAAAGCAGTACAGGTAACAAGTGGCGGAAGTGTTACAGTAAACAGTGGTGACCAGATTTCCATGACAAGTGCAAATGATTTCAGCATTAATGCAGGTAAGAATTTATCTGTTACAGCTGCAGATTCCATTACAATGACATGCCATGAAAACAGTATGAAGTGAAACAACATCAACTGGAATTGAAATTGTAGATTAAAGGAGAATTTCTGGATAGTATTAATATTTTTCTAAATAAAACTGAGAATATGAGAAATGGATATTTGGAAATATTGGATAGTCCAGATTTAGATTTTAAAGAGAAATGGTTAAAACATTTCAGCTTATTGCCAAATTTTTTTAAAGAGATTTATAGTGTCTGCAATGGTATCAAACCAGAAATAAAAGAACAAATATTTTTTGACTTTATTCCTGGATTTCCTTTAATGCAAGTAGATGAGATAATTGAAAAATAATTCATAAATAATGCAGAATTTAAAATAATTATTCCTTTTTTAGTTGATTATGCTAGTAATTATTATGCATATGCAATAAAAAATGATATTAAGTACATAGTTATTATTGAATATTATGAAATAGAAATTATACATTCTGATGTTGACTCATTTTGGAAAACAATAATAGCTTTTTATGATGAAGATGTTTATTATTTAGATGAAGATGGATATTTGTCATATGATTTTGATAAGGAAGGTGATATTGGAAGAAAATATAAT
>VSNJ01000050.1 GCA_009774235.1 Lachnospiraceae bacterium | reverse complement strand
GGTTAATTAATAATAATTGTTTTCTAGTTTGTGCAATAATACTTTTAGACTTATATAAAATATACAATATGCACAATATTTACAACAAAAATCTACGTATAAGCCCATATTTACGTTAATATTTGTACTTTTACAATTTAGGGCAGCATATAACCAGGCAGATATCCACAATCCGCATTACCTGCAGGCAGGGACTTACTTGATGAGGTTAAAATTTTTTACCATACTATAAACCTGGACAATACATCTGTTTCCAGAACAGATAATTTGTATATTTAAAAAAGGAACAGCACTTTTATGCTGTCCCTTTTTTAAATGTTATCTCTTTTATTGTATTTTATAATACAAGTTTTTTAACACTTATTTTTTCCATGGTTTTCTCTTAGATTTTCCTTTTGGCTTTTCATCTTCTGTTTCATCTGCCTGGCTTTCACCATTTACAGCCTTGTCAAATTGTAACAATATGTCTTTCTGTTCCTGTGTAAGCTGGGTTGGTACCTGTACCACAAGGGTTACATAGTGGTCACCACGTACCTGCTTATTACGGAGTGAAGGAACACCCTTATTCCTTAAACGTACCCTTGTATCAGTCTGTGTGCCTGGCTTAACATTGTAAATAACTTCACCATCTATTGTCTTAATATGCACATCGCCACCAAGTGCTGCCTGTACAAATGTAACAGGCGCTGTAGAATATATGTCCCTGTCCTGGCGCTGGAACAGCGGATGCCTGCTTACAAGCACTTCCACAAGCAAATCCCCCCTGCTGCCACCATTTACACCTGGCTCACCTTTATCACGTATCCTTACACACTGGCCATTGTCTATTCCAGCAGGAATTGATACTGAAATCTTCTTGCGTTTGCTTACATACCCTGTACCACTGCAGTCTGTACATTTACTCTTGATAATTTTACCTGTTCCCCGGCAGTCAGGACATGACTGTACATTCCTTACCACACCAAACAATGACTGTTGTGTAAATACTACCTGGCCTTTGCCGCCGCACTTTGAACATGTTTCAGGCGATGTGCCAGGTTTTGCCCCAGTTCCATGACAGTTAGAACATTCCTCTTTTAATGTAATGTCAATCTCTTTGTCAATACCAAAGCATGCCTCTTCAAATGTAATCCTGACTGTTGTACGTACATTCTGTCCTTTCATCGGTCCGTTACTTTGTGCCCTTGAACGGCCGCCTCCGAAAAAGTCTCCAAAGATATCCCCAAAGATATCACCCATGTCCATTCCACTGAAATCAAATCCGCCACCGCCTGCACCGCCTTCAAAAGCAGCGTGCCCGAACTGGTCATACTGGCGTTTCTTATCAGCATCACTAAGCACGGCATAAGCCTCAGAAGCCTCTTTAAACTTTACTTCTGCTTCTTTGTCACCTGGGTTAATATCAGGGTGGTACTTTTTAGCCAGCTTACGGTATGCTGATTTAATCTCCGAATCAGAAGCCTGGCGGCTTACGCCAAGGACTTCATAATAATCTCTCTTCTCTGCCATAAAATTGCTCCCCTGGTTTTTCTATAAACATATGTTTAAAGGCTGCTGCCAGACGGCAGCAGCCAGCTATGCAGCACAAAACAACTTAAAAGACTTCTGTTTACAGAAAATGCTGCTTATGCATTTTCCTGGTGCTGGAAAGGCAGCACTGCTGCCGTAGAAACTCTTTGTTTCTTCTCACACTTTATACTTCACGGTAATCCCCGTCAACTACATCATCAGCTGCATCTGTGCTTCCCTGTGATGCACCCATGTCTGGACCTGCACCACCCATATCAGGGCCTGCGCCTGCTGCCTGTGCACCTTCATACATCTTCTGGAATACGTTCTGTGCACTTTCCATAAGTTTCTCTCTGCCAGCCTTTAAATCATCAATATCGCTGTCTGACATGCTTTCAGGATTAGTCCTCTCTACAACTGCCTTAAGTGCATCAATTTCTGACTGTACTCTTTCCTTCTCAGAAGCATCAATCTTGTCACCAACCTCATCAAGTGCTTTCTGTGTCTGGAATACCAGGCTGTCAGCGTCATTGCGTGCATCAATTCCTTCTTTACGCTTCTTATCCTCTGCCTCAAACTGCGCTGCTTCCCTTACAGCTTTATCAATTTCTTCATCAGACATATTTGAACCTGCTGTAATTGTAATATTCTGTTCTTTGCCTGTACCAAGGTCTTTAGCAGAAACATTTACAATACCATTGGCATCTATATCAAATGTAACCTCAATCTGTGGAACACCACGTCTTGCTGGAGGAATACCATCAAGCCTGAACTGTCCAAGTGACTTATTGTCCTTTGCAAACTGGCGCTCACCCTGTAATACATTGATATCAACTGCACTCTGGTTATCTGCAGCTGTAGAGAATATCTGGCTCTTCTTAGTAGGGATTGTTGTATTCCTCTCAATAAGCTTTGTAGCTACACCACCCATTGTTTCAATTGAAAGTGAAAGTGGTGTTACATCAAGAAGAAGGATATCGCCTGCACCAGCATCACCAGCAAGCTTTCCACCCTGTACAGAAGCACCAAGTGCTACACATTCATCTGGGTTAAGTGACTTATTAGGTTCATGGCCTGTAAGCTGTTTTACCTTATCCTGTACTGCAGGTATACGTGTTGAACCACCTACAAGAAGCACCTTGCCAAGTTCTGAAGCTGTAAGTCCTGCATCACTTAATGCATTGGTTACAGGGGTAGCAGTCCTCTCTACAAGGTCATGTGTAAGCTCATCAAACTTAGCACGTGTAAGGTTCATGTCAAAATGCTTTGGACCTTCAGGAGTAGCTGTAATAAATGGCAGGTTAATATTTGTTGTTGTAGCTGATGAAAGCTCTTTCTTAGCCTTCTCTGCTGCTTCATTAAGCCTCTGGAGTGCCATTTTATCCTTAGAAAGGTCAACACCTTCTATATTCTTAAATTCCTGTATCATGTAATCTGTAATCTTCTTGTCAAAATCATCACCACCAAGATGGTTATCACCTGATGTTGAAAGAACTTCTATTACACCATCACCGATTTCAATAATAGATACATCAAATGTACCACCACCAAGGTCATATACCATGATTTTCTGTTCTTTTTCATTATCAAGCCCATATGCAAGGGCGGCTGCTGTAGGCTCATTGATAATACGTTTAACATCAAGACCTGCAATCTTTCCTGCATCCTTTGTAGCCTGGCGCTGCGCATCATTAAAGTAAGCTGGTACTGTAATAACTGCTTCTGTAACTTTTTCACCAAGGTAACTTTCTGCATCAGCTTTTAATTTCTGGAGTATCATAGCTGAAATTTCCTGTGGTGAATACTTTTTATCATCAATAGCTACACGGTAATCTGTACCCATATGCCTCTTTATGGAAGAAATTGTTTTATCTGCATTGGTTACTGCCTGGCGCTTTGCAGGCTCACCTACTAACCTCTCGCCTGTCTTTGTAAATGCAACAACCGAAGGAGTTGTTCTTGCACCTTCTGTATTAGCTACTACTACAGGCTTTCCACCTTCCATAACAGCTACACATGAATTTGTTGTACCTAAGTCAATACCAATAATTTTGCTCATAATTAACCTCTTTTCTGCGCTGCTTATTGTGCATTGCAAGTTTGCTGCCAGACAGCGCATAGACGCAAACCTGCCAAGTAAAATTTATCTGTTTATTGCTTTTTTAACAATTAATTAACTACCTTTACCATACTATGCCTTACTACACTTTCCTTATACATATAGCCTTTTTGCATTTCTTCTGCTATTGTGCCGCTTTCCAGTGTGTCATCATCAACTGCCATAACAGCATTGTGGATAGCTGGGTCAAATTCTTTTCCTACAGCTTCTATTGGTTTTACACCAAGCTCTTCAAGTGCAGTAACAAGCTGTTTATATACCAGCTCCACACCCTGTACAAAAGGTGCTTCTTTTTCTTCTGCTGGTACTCCTGCAAGACCTCTTTCAAAGTTATCTATAACTGGAAGAATCTTTTCAATAACACTCTTTGCACCAGTTTCAAACATCTGTGATTTTTCTTTCTCAGAACGCTTCCTGAAATTCTCAAATTCAGCAAGCTGCCTTACCCTCTGGTCTTCAAGCCCAGCAATTTTCTCTTCAAGCTTCTGGGTGGCTTTATCTTTCTTCTTGCCAAAACGTTTTTCCTTTTTTCCAGGGGATGCTGTCTTGCTATCATCTGGGGCAGCATCTTCTTCCTGTGCTTCTTCTGTCTGGCCTTCCTCTAAAGTTCCATCTCCTTCTGGCACTCCACCTGTTTCCTCTGTGCCATCCTGGACATCTTTACTGCCAGTGTTGTCTTCCCCGTCTGTTGTATTTTCTGCATCCTTTTCTAAATCTTTCTCATCTGCCACTGCATTTACCACCTCTCTTATTATCTTGCGGCAACCAGGCCATATTATTCATTCTTGAATATATCATCAAGCTGCGTCATTAATGACTGCAGCGTGCTTACTACTTTGTCATAATCCATACGTTTCGGCCCTACAATACCAATTTTGCCATATACACCTTCATGTATCCTGTATGTGGCAGTTACCATAGAACAATCCTTCATACTGTCAACTTTTGTTTCATTGCCAATATATACCTGTATATCATGTGTTTCACTGCCACTTCCTGTATCCGTTGTTTCAAGCCAGTTATTGATAATCCCTTTCTCCTCAAATGCATTAAGGAGTTCTGTTGTTTCGGACTTGCTTGAAAGTTCTGGATACTTAAGTATATTGGTAGCACCACTTGTATATATCTCAAAGTCATCTTCTTCCATAAGTGCATTGCCAATAAGTTCCAGCACTGCATCAATAACTCCTGTATGGCTGCCTGCCTGTTCTTTTATATTTTTTATAATAGCAAGGTTCATCTCTGTTACATCCAGGCCATTCAGTGTAGTATTAAGTATGAAGTTCAGCTTTACCATAAGTTCCTGGTCTATGTGTTCTTCAACCTTGAGCATCTGGTTTTTTACAACATTATTGTCAAGTACAATTACTGTAAGGATATTTCTCTCATCAACAGGTGTAATCTGTATAAATTTAACTTTCTTTGTTTTATACCTTGGTCCTGACACCATTGTTGCATAATTTGTATTACTGGCAAGATATTTTGCAACCTGCTTTAACAGGACATCAATCTTAACAGCCTTTTCTTCCAGCTGCTCTTTAAGGTTCTGGACTTCGCTTGTCTTATCATCCAGCATTGTATCAACATATAACCTGTATGCCTTATCCGTAGGTATACGTCCGGCAGAAGTATGTGGCTGTATAATATATCCCATCTCTTCAAGGTCTGACATCTCATTACGGATAGTTGCTGAACTTAAATTCAAATCTGTGTCCTTTGAAATGGTTCTGGAACCAACAGGCTCTCCAGTTTCAAGATACGTGCGTATTATCGTCTGAAGAATTTTTATCTTCCTTTCGCTTAACTCCAACGAACCACTCCTTCCTTATTTCTTGTTAGCACTCTTTAAAATGGAGTGCTAACATCTATTTAGTAAGATATCACGCTTAATATTCCTTGTCAAGATATTTTTTCATATTTTTTCTAAAATTTTGCAATTCACATATAGCATTACATTTTACTATATGTAAAATTATAAAATATGACGATAAATATAAATAAGACTATACCAGAATGTGAGGTATGATATGGATAATCCTAAAATAAATTCTTTAAACAGTAATTCAGTAAACCGCAGGCCTGTGTCACAGCAGAACCAGGCAATGCAGCAGCAGAGGGCATCAGAAAACCGCAGCACTTCTGCTGCATCTGCAAGAGGTCCTGCAAGGACTGATTTTGGTGTTGCACACAGCCCTGGAAGGCTTACAGAAGGTGATATTATAAGAGGCGAGGTATCGGACCTCTTCAATAATGATATAACCATAACACTTGAAAATAATACTATACTAAAAGCAAAAATCGTAGGAAACCCAATGATTTCCATAGGACAGACTGCCGCATTCAGGCTGGGTTCTGTGTCTGGCGGCAATATATTTCTTGAAGCTGTAAAAAATAGTTTTACTGAAACAGAGCTTACCCTTATTAATAAGGCACTTGATGAAGCCGGGCTTCCTCCAACACAGCACAACCAGAACGCAGTAAAGGCGCTTATGGACAATATGCTCCCTATAAACAAGGAATCTATACAGCACCTTATGCAGCAGTCATACGATTATAAAACTACAGATATGAATACACTTGCTGTAATGAACAGGCTTATGATGGATATTAACAGTGATACTGTAAGCCAGTTCAGCAGCTATATGAATGGGACACACCAGCTTTTAGGACAGATACAGGAATTTTCACAAAGTATACCTGCCCTGCTTAATGCACTTGCAGGTGGTGGTCCTTCCAGCACTTTATCACTATTTGGTGAAAAGCTGCTTTCCATAGCACTCTATGACAATACAAACACCCTGGAAGGAAATAATGGCACAATATCAGAACTTCCACCTGGCCAGCGCCAGGAACTTATGGAACTTCTGTCTGGGACACCACTGTCTGAAGATGTAATAGCACAGATTAAAGATGGTTCACTTACAATACATGATGCCCTTGTAATAATACGTGATGCTATGCTTTCTGGAAATTTAAAACTGCCAGACGGAATGACACAGGCAGACATAACAGACAAATTATTCCTAATTAACCAGACACTCGAACAAGCAGCTGATGAACATACTGTAATGCAGCAGACAGAAAACAGTGTTAAAAATATACCTGTGCTTGATGCAGAAACAATGGAACCTGGAAAACAAGATGAAAAAACTCCGGACAATCCAGAACAACAGGCACAAGAAGCTGTAAAAGAAGGTAAGTCTGGCTTTGCCAATAAGTTATTCCAGACAATTACAGAAACCGCCAAAAATTCTATTAATAGTACACTGAATTTCTTGCAGCAGGCAGCAAACCAGGGTACAAAACAGGCACAGCAGAGCAGCCATACAATTATAGACACCCTTGCAGACCTATACAGTAAAGCAGGCAGGGAAAATGACTACCTTGGTACATTCCTTACATCTGGTGAACGTAGTGAACTTCTGTCTAAACTAAGCTCACTGCCAATAAGCAGGCAGCTTGCAGCTAAAATTGCTTCTGGTGAAGCAACTGCAAAAGAGGTCTTAACCCTGGTTAAAAATACTATACCATCCGCAGACCCCGCAGCAGTACAGGAACTCTTCCATTCACAGGTATTTGAAAATATACTCGGCAAGTTCCTGCAGTCATCATGGACACTTACTCCAGACAAGTTAAAAAAAGATAGTGAAGTTAATTCATTTTATGATAAGATGTCCACACAGCTTAAACATTTCCAGGGGCTTATACAGACTGCACTTTCAGGTGAGGATTCTGACAGCATGGGACGTTCTGCACATGATATGGAAAGCAATATTGAGTTTATGAAAACATTAAGTGAAACTTTTTCATATATGCAGATGCCACTAAAACTACAGAACCAGGATGCACATGCAGATTTATACGTGTACACACAGAAAGAAAAACTTAGAAGGAACCCAGACAATGCACATGTGCTTTTGCACCTTACACTTGAGCACCTGGGCGATATAGATATATATATTGATAAAAATAAAAATGACGTAAATACAAAATTTATACTGGGTGATGAACCCTCTATAAATTTAATAAAGACTAATTCCGATGTACTCTCAAATGCATTAAACCAACAGGGATATGCATGCCATGTAAATGTAGCAATGGCTGATGCAGATACAGGCGCAAGCACAGTAAACAACTTTATAGATACCAAAATAAACACATCTGCAACATCAGACATGAAACGCTTCTCATTTGATATAAGGGCATAAAAATACTTTAAAAGTTATGTAGCTCTGGCAATTCCAAAATTTTACCAACAGAAAGCCATGTTTGCAACATGGCTTTGCCGCATTCCGCTTGGATGGGATACGCAGTGGTGCATAAAATCTGAAAAAACCAGATTTAAGCACCAGCGTCCCCATACAGCTGCTTTTTGGTAAAACATTTGGAATTTGCCAGAGTAATATAATCTTTGTATAAATTTGATTTTCAAACACCCATAAATCCATTGTTTATCAGGGCCTGCTTAACTAAATGACATGATGCTGGGGTCAAAAGCTTTTTTATACCAAATCGTATACAATATATAGTGGTTTAGTTATATTTCGCTACATAATACAGGCACCTTTTGAGTAGAAATAACATTTTTACCCCAACATCATGACATTGCGCTGCGTTATCACACTCAACAGTGCTTTGAGTCTGAAAAAACCAGGCTCAAAGCACAAAACCTAAAATTTAAAAACCTAAATTTCAGGTTTTGGCGGTTCCAAAGTGTCCTTTAATGGAATAATGTTTAATGGAACATTGGAAATACGCTGTATACTGGTATATCTGCACAATATAAATAATACATTAAAACAGACAGTAAAAAAACAATATAAAAAAACAGGCAGATATTGTATTGCCTGGACTTTTATTATTTTGAAAAACAGCATAAATCTTTTATGTTTGATATTGTTAATATGCAAAAAAGATAAAATCTTGAGCAAATCTTTCTTAAATACATGTATAATGTATGTTAAAATTTCTATATGGAAAAGCCCTTCGACGGGATGGCAGCCTCCCAAGCTGTCACTATAAATTTAGCCGGTGTAATCTACGATTAACCGGACTTATACCAGATGGGAGGTGACGCTGATGACAGATTATGAAACTATTATGGTTTTTCTAGGAATACTAGCTTTGCTGGTATCTTCCGGAACTCTGCTGATAGCGTTGCTTGCCTACATAGATAGGAAGAATAAGCGAAAATAAAAAATGCCTAACCTGTCGGCAAACAGGCTAGGCGGGGTTCTTTAGGACATTGAACCAATGCTTGGGAGCGTCCACTTTTGGAGCAGGACACTATCCGTTTGAGAGGCATCTGTTATAGCAGATGCCTTTTCTTATGTCCAATATAACATATTCACGACATAAATTCAAGTATGGATTTAATTGCACCTATAATTTCAAAGAAAATCTTATAAACTGATATAAAAGATAAAGACGCATAAACTGCCATAAATTTAGTGTTTATGTGGTTCTATTAGAATATTAATAATAAAATGTAACCGTTATTAAATGCTTTGAAAACCAGAAAGTCAAATTAAAATTATACAAAGACTATATTGCTCTGGCAAGTTCCAAATGTTTTACCATAAGGCAGCTGTTATGGGGACGCTGGTGCTTAAGCCACGTAAATGTTTCGTAGAAACATTGGGGCTTTATGCACCACTGCGTATCCATCCAAGCGGAATGCGTGCAAAGCCATGTTGCACATGGCTTTCGGATGGTAAAATTTTGGAACTGCCAGAGCCACATAGCTTATAAAATATTTAATTTCCAAATAATTTATTCGCATCCCCTGTAATCTGCTTTGCTTATATAGTCTTTTTCAGCATCATCAAATACATAGTCAAATACAGGAGACATCCCAACAAACTCACATCCATATAACGTAAGGCCATCATCACGTTTCTTCCTGCGCACAATCCTTACAACACAGTTAATACAGTCTCTTTCATCTTCAAACTTAAGCCTTGAATCAAAGTAAAACCCTATAGGAAGCACACTTGCAGACACAAATCCTATTCCATACTTTGAAATATCCACAACTTCTATAGGTGCATTAATATTGCTTACATATACATTATTCTGCTTAAATACAGAAGAAACCTCAAGGTGCATACCAACAGGTATCCTTTTGCTTCTTCTGTTCTCAATATCAAAAACCTGTTCTTCTTCCATAATTTTCCTCATTTCTGTGCTGGATTAACTTCCGGTTACAATAATTCCTTAAGAATATTATTTGCCATTGCAGGGTCGGCCTTGCCTTTCATTTCTTTCATTATCTGTCCAACCAGGAAGCCCATGGCTTTCTTTTTTCCATTATGGTAATCTTCTACAGGCTGTGGGTTTTCTTCAATAACCTTTTGGACTATTTCCCTTAATGCACCATCATCTGACACTGTTTTAAGCCCATTTTCTTCAACATACTTTTCAGGGTCAATATCATCACTAAATACCTTTTCAAATACCTCTTTGGCAGTCTGGCTGTTAATTACCCTTGACTCCGCAAGGTTCACAAGCTTAGCAAGGTTTTCTGGTGAAAACTTAAGCTGTTCTGGCTCCATGTCATTTTCCTTCATAAGGCGCATAGTTTCAACCATAAGCCAGTTTGAAACCTTTTTAGGGTTATTACATATAGCTGTTGCTGCTTCAAAAATATCCGCAAGATGTTTATTTCCTGTAATAATCTGTGCGTCATAATCAGGGATTTTATATTCCTCTTTATAACGTTTTAACTTTTCATCACGGAATTCTGGCTGTGATAACTTTATTTCTTCAAGCCAGCTGTCACTTATAATTACTGGTACAAGGTCTGGTTCTGGGAAATAACGGTAATCCTGGGCGTCTTCTTTTGAACGCATTGCATATGAATACTCTTTATTATCATCCCAGCGCCTTGTTTCTTGTACTACCTTACCTCCAGATTCAATTATATCAATCTGGCGTTCTTTCTCTGCTTCAATAGCCCTTGCGATAGCTTTAAATGAGTTAAGGTTCTTCATCTCTGTACGTGTGCCAAACTCCTCTGTACCTGCTTCCCTTATAGAAAGGTTTACATCTGCACGCATTGAACCTTCCTGTAATTTACAGTCTGATGCACCAAGGTATTGTATAATAAGGCGCAGCTTGTCAAGATAAGCAATCACTTCTTCTGCTGAACGCATATCAGGCTCTGAAACAATCTCAATAAGCGGCACACCTGAACGGTTAAAATCTACAAGTGAGCTTTCACCCCACTCATCATGCACAAGCTTCCCAGCATCTTCTTCCATATGGATTTCATGTATGCCTATAGTCTTTGTGATGCCATTCTCTGTTGTGATTTCAATACCGCCATTCCTGCATATAGGGTAATAAAGCTGTGATATCTGGTAATTCTGTGGGTTATCAGGATAAAAATAGTTTTTACGGTCAAATTTGCAGTTCTGTGTAATACTGCAGTTTGTAGCAAGACCCACAGCCACAGCATATTCTACTACCTTTTTATTTAAAACTGGAAGTGAACCTGGCATACCTGTGCACACAGGACATGTATGTGAGTTTGGTGCACCTCCGAACTCTGTAGGGCATGAACAGAAGATTTTAGTTTTTGTTGCAAGCTCTACATGTACTTCAAGTCCTATAACTGTTTCATACTGTTTCATTAATAAACCTCCATTCTGCTATGCAAGCGGGCTGTGTGCATACTCTCTTGTCTGCTCAAATGCGTATGCTGCACGTATTATATTTTTCTCTTCAAAACAGTTGCCTAAAAGCTGCAGGCCTATAGGAAGGCGCTTGCTGCTTATTCCGCAAGGTACAGTTATTCCTGGAAGCCCTGCAAGGTTAGCAGAAATTGTATAAATATCACCAAGGTACATTTTAAGTGGGTCACTTAAACTCTCACCAAGTGCCGGGGCTGTCTGTGGGGCAGCAGGTCCAAGTATTACATCATATTTATTAAACGCTTTGTCAAATGCCTTTTTTATTAATGCCTTTGTTTTCAACGCTTTTATATAATATGCATCATAATATCCTGAACTAAGTACAAATGAACCAAGCATAATCCTTCTCTTAACTTCTGCACCAAAGCCTTCTGAACGTGTCTTTTTATACATATTGTGGAGTCCGTTGTAATCTTCTGTACGGTATCCATATTTTACACCATCAAACCTTGCAAGATTTGAACTTGCTTCTGCACACGCAATTATATAATATGCAGGGATTGCATAGTCTACAAGGCTTAAGTTAAATTCTTCAATTACTGCACCCTTCTTTTCAAGCTCTTTTGCTGCATTAAGGACTGCTTCTTTTACTTCCCTGTCCAGGCCTTCACCAAAATAATCCGCTGGTATTCCTATTTTCATTCCCTTTACATTATCTTCTAATGCCGATGTAAAGTTATAATTGTCCCTTTTAACAGATGTTGAATCCTTTTGGTCATATGATGAAATTACTTCAAGGATTGTTGCACAGTCTGTAACATCTTTTGCCACTGGCCCTATCTGGTCAAGTGATGAACCATATGCTATAAGCCCGTAACGTGAAACAGTTCCATAAGTAGGCTTAATTCCTGTAACACCACAGAACGAACTTGGCTGCCTTATAGAGCCGCCTGTGTCTGAACCAAGAGCATATAGGCACTCTTCCGCTGCTACAGCAGCACATGAGCCTCCAGATGAACCTCCTGGCACATGCCCTGTATCCCATGGGTTCTTAGTTGGGCCAAATGCTGAAGTTTCAGTTGTACTTCCCATGGCAAACTCATCCATATTAGTCTTTCCAATAATTACAGCACCTGCTTTTTCAAGATTAAGCACTGCATCTGCTGTAAACATAGGTATATAATTGCCAAGTATTTTAGAACTGCATGTTGTAAGCAGCCCTTTCGTACACATATTATCCTTTACTGCCACTGGCACACCTGCAAGAGGACCAGCCAGTTTCCCTTTATCAATAAGTTTCTGTACTTCTTCTGCACGTTTTAATGCACCTTCACTGTCCACAGTAACAAAGCTGTTTATTTCTGCTTCTTTTGCTTTTATAGCATCCAGTGCAGCTTTAGCTGCTTCAGGTGCAGATACTTCTTTGTTCTGGATTTTCTTTCCAAGCCCCACGGCTGTCAAATTCATTAAAGACATTTCTTCCTCCATTCAATGCATTTATTACTGGCAGCAAAAAACTGCCTGTAGTCCCATTATCCAACTATTGTCTTAGGTACCACAAAGCTGTCTTCTTTTCTTTCAGGCGCATTGGCAAGCGTAATCTCCCTGCCATCACCATTACATACTTCATCTTCACGGAACACATTATCAACTGGAAAGATATGTGACATAGGTTCTATACCATCTGTATCCAGCTCATTAAGCTTGTCTATATAATCAAGCATCCTTCCCATATCTTTCTTCGCCTGCTCCTTTTCCTCACTGTCCAGTTCAAGCTTTGCAAGTATCCCTACATACTCAATAGTTTCATCTGAAATAATATTTGCCATGTCTGCCTCCTGTAATCCATATTCCTGGCAAGGTGTAATACACCTTAGCCAAAAAGCCCGCTAAAGAAATCTTTTATTGCGTTAAAAATATTGGCGAAAAAATCGCCTACCTTTTCTGCAAGCCCTTTTGTATCAACTTTGCTAAAATCAATCCCTGCATCTTTAAGTTTATTATAAATCTCTGATGCCTGTTCCTTTATAGCATTTACATCTATGTCAACTTCTGAAACTTTTTTAAGCATTGCTGTAAGCTTCTCAACATCTTCTTTTCCAATATCTATTTTAAGGGCTTCGGCAGATGATTCCACTGCATCCCTTATATCGCTTTCTGTTGAAAGCTCTTCTTCAAAAATCCTCTGCTTTGCAGCTGCTACAAGCTGTACTACTTTATCATTGTCTCCAATACTCTCTCCAACCTCAGCAGTTGTTACAAGTTCATCTGTAGCTATATCCATAGTAGATTCTGGTATATCCTGCCCTGTCATTACAGAGTATGCTTTCATAGCTCCCACAAGTGCAGAAGTACCTGATATATTAAATGGTGCTGCCACAGTAACACTAGCATCACTCATGCCTGCTGTTATTAATGCATTGCAGTACATCCCTGATGTACAATAATTTATATTATTAACTGATACAATAATGCCACTTCCAGTTTCCGTCTTTACAATCATAACTGATGAAAGCGCCCTTGTGCCAATAACAGATGAGTCAAGATATTCATCAAGGTAATCATGCTCATCTTTATTAGTAATCTCTATTGTTTTATAATCTGAAAGCCCTGCTTCTGTAAGCCCGAATATATTTAAAACAGAAGTTTTCTCACCTGGTTTTAAATCTGCACCAAACGCAATATATTTATCATATTTTGTATTTTCTTTAACATCATCTCCAGGCATCTGGTCTGCTACCTGTATAGCAGACTCCAGGGAAGCGCCTGCCCTTGCAGACGGCGCTGTAATCCCTGTTAATATACATGCTGTAACAACTGTACATAATAACCTGTTAATTATTTTTCTCATATATTTGCTTCACCTGCTTTTATTCGTTCCATTGCCCTTTTTGTATTTTCAAGGCTTCCAAATGCTGTAAGCCTGAAATACCCTTCACCACTAGGTCCGAAACCTGAACCCGGTGTACCAACAATATTAAGCTTCTCCAGCAAATAGTCAAAAAATTCCCATGAAGTCATGTTATCTGGTGTTTTAAGCCAGATATAAGGGGCATCTTTACCTCCATATATTTCATAACCTGCTGCTTCAAGCCCTTCCCTTATAATCTTTGCATTATTCATATAATAAGCAATCTGTTCTGCTGTCTGCTTCTTTCCTTCTTCTGTGTAAACTGCTGCACCTGCTGCCTGTATAATATAAGGCGCACCATTGAACTTAGTGCCATGACGGCGTGCCCAAAGGCTGTGTAATGTTACATCACCACTCTTAAGTTCTTTTGGTATAACAGTAAATCCAAGACGTGTACCTGTAAAACCTGCATTTTTAGAAAAACTCCTAAGCTCAATAGCACAAGCCTTAGCACCTTCGCATTCATAAATTGAATGTGGTACACCTGGTGTTGAAATATATGCTTCATATGCAGCATCATAAATAATAACTGAACCCGATTTTAATGCATAATCAACCCATACTTGTAACTGCTCTTTTGTTATTGTAGTTCCTGTAGGGTTATTTGGAAAACAAAGGTAAATTATATCAGGGGTTTTATCTGGTATTTCAGGACAGAAATTATTTTCCTTAGTACAAGGCATATATATTACACCAGACCACTTCTCTGCTGCAGGGTCATATACACCTGTACGTCCTGCCATTGCATTAGTGTCTACATATACAGGGTAAACAGGGTCACAAACTGCAATTTTATTGTCCTGTGCAAAAATATCGCCTATATTTCCTGAATCACTTTTAGCACCATCACTTATAAATATTTCATCTGCTGCAATATCACATCCACGGCTTTTATAATCATTCTCTACAATAGCTGTACGCAGGAATTCATATCCTAAATCCGGGGCATACCCCTTAAATGTTTCTTTCTTTGACATCTCATCTACTGCACTGTGAAGCCTTTCTATAACAGCTGGTGAAAGCGGAAGTGTTACATCACCTATACCAAGGCGTATAATATTATCTGCCTTGTCTTTGTTTGCCTCACTATATGCCGCAACCTTCTTTGCTATTGTAGAAAACAGGTAACTTCCTGGTAACTTGAGATAATTGTCATTAATTTTAAACATTTTATAACCACCTTTCATATATTAATTACTATTATTCATATTTATTAACCATAAAGAAATAATTTACAATCTTAATGCCATACGTTCCTGTGCTGCATAATATATTCATATTATTTCTTTTTTCTTTACAACTACTTATATTCACTTACATTTCCAGCTGTTACTTTTTCAAATGGCACATATACATATTTATTATCTTTTGTTGCACCTTCTATGCCACTTATTGAACCACCCCTGGCAAGTTCTGCTGCCACCTTTACAGCATACTCACCCTGCCCCTTGGCAGACTGGTACACTGTAAATACCATTCTTCCATCTTCAATAGCAGCACACCCGTCCGCCGTGGCATCTACACCAAGTACAGGTGCATCTGCAGGGTTAATATTATTTTCAGCATATGCATCAAGAACACCAAGTGCCATTGAATCATTATTAGCAGCAACAAAATCATAAGGCTGTCCTGTTGACAAAAATATATTAAACAATTCTTTTGCCTGTTCCTGGTTCCAGTTTGCAGTATCATTAAATACAAAGTTTACATTTTTGCCAGAAGCTTTAAGTGTGCTTATAAGTGAACTTGTCCTTCCCTTTGTACCAGAATGTCCAAGTTCGCCCTTAAATATTACCACATTTATTTCATCCATCCCCTGGCTGTTATCCAATATATACTCAGCCTGGTATCTTCCTGCATCTGTTTCATCTGAACCTACATAGACATACTTGTCAGCCTTAAGCCTTTTATCATCAGGGCAGCTGTTATAAAATATTATTGGTATATCACCTGCAATCTCTTCAAATTCAAGTGCTGTATCTGTATTTACTAGTCCACATAAAATTGCGTCATAGCCTTCTTCTGCTGCCTTTTTTATTTGCGCTGCCTGTGTTTCAAGAACACCTTGTGCATCCTCTGCCACAAGCTCTGCACCTATTCTTCCAGCCTCCGCTTTTGCCGCATCTATAAGCGAATTCCTGAACGTATCACCCTGTGAAACTGTAAGGTATATCCTTATATTGTCATTGTTTTTGCTGCTATTGCTGTTACATCCTGAAAGCATATTAACACATAACATAAATACTACAAATAAGCTTAAATTTTTCTTCATACTGCTGCCACCTCCTTTCTGTCTGTCTATATTTTAAATGTATTTATCTGTTTAGACAGTCTCTCTGCTGTTTCTGCAAGAACTTTGGAATCTTCCGCAACTTTATAGCTGTTATCAGAAATTGAATTTGCCTGTACTACCATATTTTCTGAAGTTGCAAGTATTTCATCAGAACTTGCTGCCTGTTCTTCTGAAATTGCCGCTACAGTAGTTGCTACCTCATCCACCTCTCCTACTTTACTTATCATATGTGCTATCATTTCATTAGTTTCTTCTATATTTTTATATATAATATCAAATGTTTCTACCGCTGTATATATAAGTTTGCTGCTTTCATCAATATTCCTTGAGCTGGTTCCTGCCTGTGTTACAGCATTATTTACAAGACCCCTTATTTCATCAATAAGTTTTGTAATACTTCCAACGGAATCTGTACTGTTCTGTGCAAGCTGCCCTATCTGTGCTGCAACTACAGCAAATCCCCTTCCCATTTCTCCTGCCCTTGCTGCTTCAATAGAAGCATTAAATGACAAAAGGTTTGTTTCATCCGCAATTTCACCAATAAATGCAACTATCTTTGTAATTTCTTCTGATGCTTCACCTACTTTGTCTACAGCTATATTGAGTTCATTAATTGAATTGCTTATATCCTGCATTGCAGCACCAATTTTCTGCATATCAGCACGTCCTTTGTCTGATGCAGCAACTGTATCTTTCATCTTCTCATCAAGGCGGCTGCTGTCTTCATGCGTATCTGTAACCACCATTGCAAGTTTTGTTGCATTTTCTGCAATTTCATTGACAGATATTGAAAGCTGGTCAACTGTTGTATTAAGTTCCGACATTGAATTTGCCTGTGTCTGTGCTGAACTGTACAGCCGTGATGATATAGTATCACTGTTCCATGCCTGTTCACTTAATTGCCCGGAAATATTATGGATATCCTTTAACATTTCCCTCATTGAAGATGTAAACTGTTTTACACTGCGTCCCATCAAAGCAATTTCATCACGTCCTTTTACTCCTGCATCTACAGTAAAGTCACCTGAAGACATAGTAATAATTGTATCTGTAATCTTACCTACTGGACGTATCATTATAATTATTGTACGGTCAATAATTACACACAATACCAGTATCAATACAACACCTATAATAACAAGTTTGGCCCGCAATGCATTGACATCTGCAAGTACAAGTGATTTAGGGACATATGAAACCAAAATCCAGTCTGTTCCCTCAATTTCCTCAAAAACTGTCATATTGTCTTCAACAGAAGAATATGTAAAATCTTCATTTTCAAACTTAGAATTAACACCGTTATAAAATTTATCTTCCTTGTTATCAGCAAGACTTGTTGAAATAATAGAAGAATTCCTGTGTGCAATTATCTTTCTTGTATCTTTCTCAACAAGAAAAGCATGTGCACCCTCCATATCAATAAATGAATTTACAATTATAGAAATTTTATCTATAGACAAGTCAGCTGCTATCACTTTCAGCTGCCCTGAACCATCTGACAATATTCCAGATGCACTTACAACGTCATTGCCATCTTCATTCTTATAGGCACTCGTATATGCCATATTTTTCCTTGTCAGCCCCTGCTTATACCATACCGACTCTGCTGGATTGTTTATTGTAATATCTGACTGTGATGCCTTGAAGACACTGCCATCCTGGCTGGCAATATATATTCCATTGGCAAAATTTGAATTAAACCCATAATACCCGTCAAGAAGTGCCTGTAATGACTGGCTGTCTGGTTTTGCTGCTTCAATAGACTGTTTAGCCATATTAAATGAAGCAAGGTTTGCATCAAGCCATGCCTCTATTTGTGTTGCCTGTTTACTTACAGACAGTTCAAGCATCTCATGTGAAGAATCTTCCAGAAGCTTTCTTGATATCTGGTATGAAAATAATACAAGCACACCAACCATTATAATTACTATTGGAATAATAACCCTAAGAAGCTTAAACTTCATAGAAACTAATTTATCTTTTTTCTCCCCGCCTTTTTTTGCTATTCCATCCATAACCGCCCTCCTTATATTTTTATCTCCATGTATACCTCCGTTTCTATTATACATTTTAATACATGGCTTAGTCAATAAATTTTTGCCTGCTCCAGGAGAACTGGAAATAAAATACTTTATAAATTATTGGCGCTGGCAATTCCAAATGTTTTACCAACAACAGCACGTTTGCACTTGAATGGGATACGCAATGGTGCATAAAGCCTAAAAAAACAAGGCTTAAGCACCAGCGTCCCCATACAGCTGCTTTTTGGTAAAACATTTGGAACTTGCCAGCGCAATATACTCTTTGTATAATTTTAACCTCATTAAGTAAGCCCTTTAAAATACACGCTTCTTAAGCGGTGGGTTTGGTTTACCAGGGCTTACTTAGTCTGGCAGGAGATTGGGCTCCTGCCAGACTGCCGCAAAGCGGCGATGAGGTTGGTTTGTTATTGGGCAAGTAGCCAATGCCTGCTTGCAGGCGAAGCAGATTGCGAATATCCGCTTGACTTTTAAACATCAATATTTGCCAGAATAATATAAAGAAAAGCGCATCTGGCATATATCCGCCAGACACGCCTTTGTGCCCCTGCCAAGGATTATATATGCTTTCCTGATATTTATTAATCCTTGCACAACCGATGTGACAGGATTTGAACCTGCGGTTTCTGCGTCCTAGACACAGTGCCCTGCCAAGCCGGGCTGCACACCGTAATAATATGTTATACTTGATATACAGTTTTGTCAATACTTTTTATATTTGAGTTTCCCCATTTTTTAAATTATGCAAAGACTATATTACTCTGGCAAGTTCCAAATATTTTACTATAAGACAGCTGTTTGTGGACTTAAGCACCACTGCGCATCCCCTGCATTTACACCAAAGTAAAGTACAGCACTATTATTTGTCATTATGCCTTTTGTACTGCCATCTATTGTTACCATTACATGCTACCATATTTCTGCCTTGCTTTAAACTGGCTGTCTATTACTGCAAAATCTGTTATTACTTTAATTGTATATTCTTTATAGTTCTCAAAATCTTCTGCATACACCCTGGCATTATATATTGTAACCTGCCCTTTGATATTAAGTTTCTTTTCTGTTGTTTCATCAATAGCATTGCCATCAATACTTATATATCCCCTGTTGTCTGCTATTTCAAATTTTGCTTTTGGTATATCTTTATATGAGAAGTTAATTGTATAAGTATCCCCGTCTTTTGTAACACTTCCTGCAGATGACGTTATATTTACAAGTGAATTGCTGGAAGCATAAGCCCTCATTACATAATTCATAAGGCAAATTTTAGCTGATGCTTCACCAGCCTTTGCACTTTCAAATGTAACCGGAATAAATGTATAACCACTTCCTGCTGCTTCAGTTTCTGTGCCTGCAAGACGTGTACTTGCCTTATTAGCAGCAATAACATCTGCTGGAATTAAAAACCTCATCTGGTAATAATCTTTTGCATCAGAATCTGAAAGGTTCATTACCATAGCACTATCTAGCTGGCTGTTAACTACTCCTTCATATAATATAGTATTTGCTACTGAAATCTTTATTGTCTTTCCATCTTCTTCTTTTGCAAATGTACATACAAGATAGTTGTCACCACTGTCTGTAACTTTTATATCATACTTAAATGAACCGCCTGCATTGGCAAAACGGTAACATGGGTTTGTGCTTCCCATTGAACCTGTGCCACTTTCAGCAAACCCAAGTTCATCCTGTCCATAACCTGGCCTTGCTGCTTCGGTTATAGCAGAATTAACTCTTGCCTTTTCCTTATCTTCAAGTATCTGGCCTGAGTCCCTTGCATCTTCATCTACAGTAAATGTCCAGTATATTGCATAACTTTCTTTATACTGGCTGTAATGAGGCACAAAAGTATATGGGTTGTTTGTACCTTCCAGCTTAAATTCAAGCTTTCCAGCAGTCTTAACCATGTTTTTATTAATATTTTCCATATACTGTGCTACACTGTCTGCTGATGTAATAGCAACCCTGTCATTATTTATAGCTTTTGTTGTAGAAATTGAAACATTTACACCTGTTGTCCCCTGTGCCTGCTTATTAGTTCCAAGTTTTGCACTAAGAACATAAGGCCCATATTTAAATGCATATGTATTTTCATTATCTGGCAGGCTATAAGCCCTTACTTCCATAGGAAGTGTAATAGTAATCTTTGTCCCGTCTTTAACCTGGCCAGAAGGTATTACGGCATATTCTTCTTTAACAGCAGGTCTGGATACCTCACCATCAATAGTTACCACTGCATTACCTGCAAGCCAGTCTGGAAGACGCAGCCTTAAGCCGCCATTTACTTCACCCTGTCCTAATGCACTAACTGTAATTGTAAATGTTTCTGATTTTGACAAATCTCCTTCCTGGACTACTTTCATATTTCCTGTTTTGAAATCTATTTCAGAAGCCAGGTATTGTGATATCACCAGATTGTTATTTTTCTGGTAGTAAATGCTGTCATTAAGTTTAGTAAAATTCTCCATGCCAGAACCTGTACAGCACCAGAAATTTCCTTCTCTCGTGCCAAATACCTTGTGGTATCCGCTTGCCATTGGCTGGAAATACATGCTCATTCCAGTTTCTGGGTTCTGTGATGGCATAATTGCATTTATAAGTGTATTCTCATAGAAATTAGTATATTTAGGCTTTCCTGTAACCATAAACAGCTTACGTGAAAGCTTAAGCATATTGTATGTATTACATGTTTCACAGTTACAGTTCGTCCTCTCAGCATCAAGCACATTATCCGCACCAAAATGCTCCCACTCACTATTGCCTCCTGTAATATAGCTGTGGTTGTTTACAACATAATCCCAGAAACTTTCTGTATATTCCAGGTATGTGGCATCCCCTAGT
This sequence comes from Lachnospiraceae bacterium, assembly GCA_009774235.1. Classification (GTDB taxonomy): domain Bacteria; phylum Bacillota; class Clostridia; order Lachnospirales; family Lachnospiraceae; genus Butyribacter. The sequence continues at coordinate 2,551 of VSNJ01000050.1, read as the reverse complement.
GTTTCATACCTGTTTAATGCCCCAAGGAATTTAGGGATAGTTGTATTGGCATGTGTATTGTCAAGTGCATTGGCTGTTCCTTTATACACTTTATTAAATAATGTTTCTTCATCAAATTTATGGGCAGCATCTGCATATTTTATAGCAGCATCATTACCCTCTTTTGAGGCAACCATTTCATATAAATCATATAAGCAGTCATTCATGCCGCCATATTCAATACCAAGCACTGTTTTCTGGGTTGCATCTGTCCACTTTATTACCCTGTTATAAACCCATCCACCAAGTTTTTTCACTATATTGTAAGCTGTTTCATTGCCTTCAAGTTCATATGTACTTATAAGCCCGGCAATAATTTTATGCATAGTATACCATGGAACCCATGCCTGTGTGGAAATGTTTGCAAGCCCCTTTTCCACATTGTCAAACTGTATATCAATATCTGTCCTGCTTGGAAGCGTAGCACCAAATATATACCCTTCATATTCTGTACCAGCTGTCTTTGCCTGGCAGTCCGCAAGTGAATTAATTACTCTGTCAAGAGTCTTTTTTACTTGTGCTTTGTCACTTACAGATGTTCCTTTATTGGCATATGCCTGCGCCATAGCCGTCAGCCAGTGTCCAAGTGTATGCCCGCCTATCAGTGCATTTTCCCATCCACCGCCATAACGTTCTGCATTATTCATATATTTATTTATGTCATCAGGTGACATGCCTGCAATACAGCCTGCTGTTTCCCTAAATCCTGCAAGAAGCCTGTCTGTGTCCAGGGAAAGAAGGTATTGTACCTCTTTGTCCAAGGAATTAACATAATATCCATCATTTACCTGGACTTCACCCATGCCAAAATCTTTTATTCCTGTAAAATCACTTTTTGCCATAACTGTTACCTCAAATCTCTTCTCCATTGTTTCAGTACTATTTGTTAAAACTGCAGTTAATGTTACAGATACATCTGCCGCACCTGCCTCTGGCACTGTTACTTTGCCATCTGCTGCAATTACAGCTGGATTGGAAGATGTCCACTTAATGCTGCTTCCGTCTTTCTCCCTTGTTACTGGAAGTGTTATATCAGAAGACACAGATGTTTTAATATCCAGTGAATCATAATCTGTCTTTATCATAGATGCAGGGTCTGCTTTATATAAACTTTAATTTGAAAATTATTATACCATGCAAAGTATAAGAAAAGAATATCCAAAGGTCAGTTTTGGTGTAAAAATGTCAGTTCTTTATTCCCTGTTTTATATTTAAAACGCCCTCATTTTCTTCCGGCAATAATCATCCCCTGCTGCTGCACCAATTTTATACCATCTGTATGCATTTTCAGAATCACTTATTGCTGCATATAAGTCCCCAAGGTTCCTTATTGCTGCATCATGTTTTTGTGCCGCCGCCTTCTTTAACCAGCCAGCTGCCTTTTTATAATCAACTTCAACCCCATCACCAAACCAGTATTTCATTCCAAGTATACATTGTGCTGTTGGAAGCCCTTTCTCTGCCATTTCAGTATATATTTTAACTGCTTTGTCCTTTGCCCCCGCAATCTCTGAAGGGTTCTGGTCATAAAGCTTGCCAAGTTCAAAAGAAGCCCTTTCATAACCTTTTCTGGCTGACAGAGAATACCACTTTGCTGCTTCTTTATAATCAAGATGGTCACTTTCTTTTTCTGCATAGTAATCCCCTGTCTCACACTGGCTTGCTGCATTGCCTTGGAAAGCTTTCTTTAATACACGCCTGCTTTTAAGGCTCATTTTATTATAAAACTTTGCCTCTTCCATCTTTTCTTTGCTTAAATCAAAGATAGTTTCAATATCTTCCTCTGGCTCTTTTACAATTTCACTTTTTACAGGTGTACTTTCCGCTGTATCTGCTTTCTTACGCTGTGGTCTTTCCCTTCTCTTGCCAGCTTCCCCAGTATAACCATAATCCTGCACACTAATATCTGGTTCATCATCAATACCACCAGCACCATCAATGGCAGCAGGTCTCCTCCTTCTGGAAGCAGCACCAGGTTCTTCTGCAAACTCTGAAAGCTGGAGCTGGTTATTATTTTCAATTATCTGTATCTGCCCGATAATATCATTTTGTGTACTTCTTTCTATTGATGTCTTTTCATGGAATAAAGCTTTGTCTTCCTCTTCTGGTTTCCATCTGCGGTCAATTTCAATACGGAACTGCCAGTCAAACACAAACATTATACTTTCTATTATCATAACTGCATATTTTTCAGCTACACAGCTTACAAGCAGCCTTAATGATTTCTCTATAAGCACACGTTTACGCCACTGTTCCCTTTTGTCACATTCAAAAAAAGCAGCTACAATATTTTTATCATAAGCAAGATTTAAAAGACGCAATTCATTATTTGCATCACTATATGTACTTGTATATTTTAAAAGAAATACATCTTTGTCCCTAAGTACATTTTTATTGCCATTAACCAGCTTATTTATATGCATCATCATGGAATGTGGATATGTAGGCTCAATTATAACAACATCCCTTGTATTAAAATTATCTTCCATTAAAAATCCTCCCATAATATACG